>CAZZUU010000008.1:0-29115 GCA_964657275.1 uncultured Mucilaginibacter sp.
TGAGCTGATGCTTAATTCGGTAAACTTGTTGCTTACCGCTTTCTCTGTTTACAGGGGGGATGCTACAGGGCAGGTTTTTGTTTTTTTTATTATGGCGCTGGCCGCTGCGGAAGTAGCAGTGGGGTTAGCCATCATTGTAATGATCTATCGCAATACAAATTCGATAGACATTAATGTGCTGAACAGGTTGAAGTGGTAACCCCCCGGCCCCCTGAAGGGGGAGAAGGACGGGTAATATAAATTAAAAATAACAATTAAATTCCCCCTTTAGGGGGTTAGGGGGCATATGGATCAATACATCTGGCTTATTCCTGTACTACCGTTAGCCGGTTTTATTATTAACGGCGTTGGCCGCAACACACTGCCTAAAGCTGCTATCGGTTTCATTGGCAGTTTATTGGTGCTTATTTCTTTCGGACTAAGTGTTGGGCTGTTTCTACAGGTAAAGTCTACGGGTTCGCCTATAAATGTTACGGTATTTAATTGGTTTTCGGTTGGCGATTTTTCAGTATCCTTCGCATTTTTAATCGACCAGTTAAGCGCCATGATGCTGCTCATTATCACAGGTGTTGGCTTCCTTATTCATTTATATTCGGTAGGGTATATGAAGGACGATGCCGGTTACGGCAAGTTTTTCGCCTATCTTAACCTGTTTGTTTTCTTTATGCTTTTGCTGGTGATGGGTTCAAATTACCTTATCATGTTTATAGGTTGGGAAGGTGTGGGGCTTTGCTCATACCTGTTAATAGGCTTCTGGTACACCAATCCTGATTATGCTGATGCCGCCAAAAAAGCATTCATTATGAACCGCATAGGCGATCTTGGCTTTATTATCGGGATATTCCTTTTGATCAACTTTTTCGGGAGCGCGGCTTTCGCTGATATTTTCCCTAAAGCAGCAACGCCTCAGTTTGCCCATACGCCTTTTGTATTGATCACTTTATTGCTATTTGTAGGCGCAATTGGTAAGTCAGCTCAACTACCGTTATTTACCTGGTTGCCCGATGCAATGGCCGGCCCAACCCCGGTATCGGCATTAATACACGCTGCAACCATGGTTACCGCAGGCGTTTACATGATTGCCCGTTCAAATATATTATTTACCCTTGCCCCCCTAACGCTGCACATTGTAGCGATAGTTGGCTTAAGTACGGCGGTTTTTGCGGCACTTATCGCGCTAACGCAAACGGATATTAAAAAGGTCCTGGCTTATTCTACCGTATCGCAATTAGGCTATATGTTTTTGGGATTGGGTGTAGGCGCTTATACAGGTGCGTTTTTCCACGTACTGACACATGCATTTTTTAAGGCGCTTTTATTCCTGGGTGCAGGCTCTGTAATTCACGCTGTAAGTGGTGAACAGGACATGCGCAATATGGGGGGCCTGAAAGGAAAGCTACCCATTACCTTCATAACCATGCTGATCGGAACGCTGGCGATTTCGGGTATTCCGCCGTTTGCAGGGTTCTTTTCAAAAGACGAGATACTGGCACATACTTTTATGCAAAGTACCAGTATGTATGTGATAGGCGTTATCACAGCCATGTTCACTTCTTTCTATATGTTTCGGATGCTTTATCTTACATTTTATGGTAAGTTTCGCGGAACGCATGATCAGGAACATCATTTGCATGAATCGCCACCGTCAATGACTATACCATTGATCATTTTGGCAGTTTTATCTATAGTTGGTGGTTTTATCGGTGTGCCCGAATCGTTAGGCGGACATCATTGGCTGGAGCATTTTTTAGCACCAGTTTTTAGCGATTCAACAAAAATAATTACAGAAACCGCTTTATCGGTAAACACCGAACGGATATTGATGTGCATATCGGTTGCGGGAGCTTTAATTGCATTAGGGTACGCATATGTAAAATATATTAAGAATGCAGAGGTACCTGTTGCAGATACTGAGGAACGCCCGGCGTTGGTTGATGTGTCTTACCATAAGTTTTATATCGATGAGTTATATGATGCTATTATCCGTAAGCCATTGGACGCTTTATCGGTGTTTTTCTATAAAGTGATAGATCGTTTAGGTATCGACGGCATTGTGGAAGGCCTGGGCAAAGGATCGATAGAAGCCAGTAAAGGTTTGCGTTTACTGCAAACGGGTAATGTTGGGTTTTATATATTTATGATGGTGGTGGGCATCATCTCTGTGTTAATGTACATCTTGTTTAAAGCATAATAAACCATTAGTGTTTACAAAATAAAATGACGGTTAGTATTTTAATTTTTTTACCGGTAGTTGCGGCCCTCGCTGTTTTATTGTTCAAAAACGGTACGGCTAAACATGTCGCATTAACTTTTTCTGTAATCGAACTGGCAGTTGCCGCATTGTTTTTAACAAAGTTTATTCCTGATGATTCATTTCAGTTTGGCGTTGATGTTCCGTGGATACCCAAGATAGGAGTTTACTTTGCTGCAGGCATAGATGGAATAAGTATGATAATGGTGTTACTAACCACGCTGCTTGTTCCGCTTATTATACTAACAACCTATAAGCACCAGTATAAAAACGAAGGTGTTTTTTACGCCCTCATCTTGTTTATGCAGGCTGGCCTGTTGGTAGTATTTACCGCGCTCGACGGGTTTCTATTTTATGTAGGCTGGGAAGCGGCATTGATACCTATTTACTTTATTTGTGCCCTTTGGGGAGGCGAAAACCGCATCCGTGTTACACTTAAATTTTTCATTTATACATTTTCAGGTTCATTGTTTATGCTGGTAGGTATTATTTACCTGTATTTGCAAAACCCTTCTGGAACCTTCGATTTATCAGCTTTCAATAACCTTAATCTCGATCCGCATCACCAGTCATGGATATTTTGGGCGTTCTTCCTGGCGTTCGCTATAAAGATGCCGATATTCCCTTTTCATACCTGGCAGCCCGATACTTATACCGAAGCGCCCTCAGCCGGTAGTATGATGTTGGCAGCGATTATGTTAAAAATGGGTATCTATGGCGCTATCCGCTGGATGATACCTAATGCACCGCTGGGCTTTTTCCAATGGAACAGCTTAATAATAGTACTTCCGGTTATTGGGATTGTGTACGCCTCGGTGATAGCCTTTACCCAAACCGACGGTAAACGGTTGGTAGCTTATTCGTCGATAGCTCACGTTGGGCTAATAGCTGCGGGCATATTTGCCTGGACAACCTATGGCGTGCAAGGCGCAATGATACAGATGCTTAGTCATGGTATTAACGTAGTTGGCTTGTTCTTTATCTGGGACATTATTAGCCGGAGGTTAAACACCAGGAATATCAGCGACCTTGGCGGGATAGCAAAAGTTGCCCCGAAATTTGCGCTGGCGTTTTTGATCATTGTACTGGGAACAGTCGCCCTGCCTTTAACCAATGGTTTTGTTGGAGAGTTTTTGTTATTGAAAAGCATTTTCCAATATCACATTTGGCTTGTAGCTACAGCAGGGCTTACCATGATCTTCGGAGCTGTTTATATGCTGCGTATGTATAAAAAGGTGATGCAGGGCGAAACTAACGCGTTAACCATTGAATTTGCCGATATCAGCGGGTCGGAGAGCCTGGTGCTTGCCATTATCTGCGTGTTAATTATAGTTATCGGCGTTTATCCGCAACCGATACTCCATATCTCTGAGGCCGCAGTTACCAGCCTTGTTAAATCGGTAAATCATAAATTTGTGCTATTAAAATAATGACTACGCTAATTATCATATCTGTTATACCTATAGTGCTTTTGTACCTGGGTTTATATAAAGCTCAAAAGGCTTTATTACCAGTAGCCATCGTTGGTTTGCTGGCTGCTTTGGGCTTTGCGATTGCCGAATGGAACAGCAGCGCACAACCCATTTATCACGGTATGATGTTGTTTGATAATTACGCTGTCGCGTTTTCAGGGATCACTATGATATCTACCATATTGATCCTATTACTCTCTAAGGGCTATTTTGAAAAGATAAGCAGTCACATTGCCGAATATTATGCCATTATCCTTTTCTCGCTTGCGGGTATCATCATAATGGTTTCTTTCTACAACCTGGTGATGTTGTTTATCGGGATCGAAATTATGTCGGTTAGCTTGTACATACTTGCGGGGATTAAGAAGAACGACTTCGCTTCCAACGAAGCCGCTTTGAAATACTTCCTGATGGGCGCATTCTCTACCGGATTTTTATTATTTGGTATTGCGTTGATATACGGTGCATCAGGTTCATTTAACCTGGAGGCCATCCGCAACTGGGTTATCGAGCATCCCCACGGTATCGACCCCATGTTTTACACCGGCATATTATTAATAGTAGTTGGCTTGTGTTTTAAAGTTGGTGCGGCGCCTTTCCATTTTTGGGTACCCGATGTTTACGAAGGTTCACCTACGCTGATTACCACTTTCATGTCTACAGTTGTAAAAACTGCCGGCTTTGCTGCCTTTTTACGATTATTCACCAGTTGCTTTGCGCCGCTATCTGATTTTTGGGTGCCGGTTTTATTAGTAATAACAATTGTCACACTCTTTATCGGCAATATCACCGCGCTATACCAGCAAAGCTTTAAACGTATGCTGGCGTTCTCGAGCATATCACATGCCGGCTATATGCTTTTCGCGATAGTTGCGTTGGGTGCAAGCTCTGCCAACTCGGTATTTATGTATGCCACTGCATATTCAATTGCGTCTATAATTGCCTTCGGCGCTTTGATATTGGTTCATCAGCAATCGGGCAGTGATAATTTTGAAAGTTTTAACGGCTTATCAAAAAATAATCCATTTCTTGCGTTTGTATTAACCGTTGCTATGCTATCATTAGCTGGCATACCGCTTACAGCGGGCTTTATCGGTAAGTTCTTTATGTTCTCCAGCGCGTTGCGTCAATACCAGGTAGTAATGGTTATACTGGCTGTTGTTAATGCTATTATCAGTATCTTCTACTATTTCAGGGTTATTGTGGCCATGTATTTCAGGGATGCAGATCGCGTTGAAGTAACCGTTCCGGTTTATTATAAACTGGTTCTCGGCTTTTCGGCATTGGCTACCATATTTATCGGCA
Source organism: uncultured Mucilaginibacter sp. (assembly GCA_964657275.1). Lineage (GTDB taxonomy): Bacteria > Bacteroidota > Bacteroidia > Sphingobacteriales > Sphingobacteriaceae > Mucilaginibacter. Next base: position 5,029 of record CAZZUU010000008.1, read on the forward strand.
TCTATCCCACCTTTATTGCCAACCTTATTTAAATCTGTAACGCAAGTATTACAAATTGATTTAATGTTTGTAGCTTTACGGATATAGTGAATGGATAATTTTTGGGAATACCTTCAAAATTTAACGGACGCTCAATCCATTATAAGCTTAGGATTTTTCTTTTTGCTTATTGTTGTTTTTGCTGAAACCGGCTTGTTTTTCGGGTTTTTTTTACCGGGAGACTACTTATTATTTATGGCCGGGCTGTTGTGTTCAACGGGCAAATTTAGTATTTCAATTTATTTACTGATATTGTCGCTGATAGCCGCAGGTGTATTAGGCAACTATACAGGCTATTGGTTTGGCTATCGTGCCGGTCCGAAATTATTCTCAAAAAACGATTCCTTTTTCTTTAAAAAGCGATATGTTGAACTTGCGGAAGAGTTTTATGCCAAACATGGCGGTATGGCATTGGTTTTAGGTAGATTTTTCCCTATTATTAGAACTTTTGCACCTATCTTTGCAGGAGTTGTTAAAGTTGATATAAAAAAATTCACACTTTACAACTTTATAGGCTGTATAGCCTGGGTAAATTCTTTTACTTTAGGAGGATATTTTTTAGGCAGAAAATACCCCCAGTTAAAAGATCACCTGCAATATATTGTATTGGGTTTGATAATAGCTACCACTGTTCCCCTGGTTTTTGCATTTTTTAAAAGGAAAATGCGCAGCGGAACAAATATGAAAGAACAAAATAAAATTTATAAATGAGTACACAACATCCCTGGCACCAGGTTTCGCCCGGTGATAACATCCCGGAAATTGTTAATGCAGTAATTGAAATACCAAAAGGGTCGAAAGCTAAATATGAGATAGATAAGCCGTCCGGCTTACTAAAGCTCGACCGTGTATTGTTTTCATCCGTTATGTACCCCGCTAATTATGGTTTTATACCTCAAACCTATTGCGATGATAATGACCCTTTAGATATCCTTGTACTTTGCTCGATTGATGTATATCCAATGTCTATCATTGAAGCAAAAGTAATCGGCGTGATGCACATGGTTGACAACGGTGAACAAGACGACAAGATCATCGCCGTTGCAAAAAATGACATGTCGGTAAATTATATCAACGACCTGGCCGAGTTGCCTCCCCACGCAATGACCGAAATAGTTCGTTTTTTTAAAGACTACAAAAAACTGGAAGATAAAAACGTGACTATCGAGCACCTTTTAGGAATGCGTTACGCTCATAAAGTAATAAATGAAAGTATGGAATTGTATAAGTCTACCTTTCCTGTGTATCAATAATTAATTCATGGGGCCTGACATTGAAATAAGCGGTTTATATTTGTTTCTTACCTTATTGCTGGTTGCGCTCAACGGTTTTTTTGTTGCTGCCGAATTTGCTATGGTAAGGGTACGCGGTTCGCAAATTGAGCTGAAGGCCAAATCGGGCAGCAGAGTTGCTAAACTCACCAGGAGCATTATGGCCAACCTGCCAAATTACCTGGCTGCAACGCAGTTAGGTATAACCATTGCCTCGCTTGGCCTGGGTATAATTGGTGAAGGCGTAGTTACCAATGTAATGCTCAACTTGTTCAAATTGCTGGGTGTTAATATTGTTTCGGGCCTGGTTATCAATATATGCAAGGTAATAGCGTTTATATTGATCACGTTTGTAAGTATTATTTTCGGCGAGCTTGCCCCTAAAACATTAGCCATACAACGCACCGTTCGCACCGCTTTAGCTGTTTCTGCCCCGTTAAGGGTTTTCTTTATCGTTTTCAGGCCCATTATATGGATATTAAATTACCTGGCAACATTAATACTGCGCCTGTTGGGAATAAATCCTGTCCAGGGCGAATCGCACCACAGCTCTGAAGAATTACAGTACCTGCTTGAACAAGGCAAGGAAACGGGAGCCCTCGACTCAAACGAGCATGAGCTGATCCAGAATGTATTTGATTTTAATGAGCGCGTGGTTAAAAACATCATGGTGCCCCGTACAAAAATATCGGGTGTTAACCTTAATACCAGCAAAGATGATCTGATAGAAACTATCATCACTGAGGGTTATTCGCGAATGCCGGTTTATGATGACGTTATTGATAAGATAATAGGCATCGTACACGCCAAAGATATATTGCCATTACTGGCGCACCATAAAGAAATCATCTTAAAAGATATTATCCGTAAGCCTTACTTTATCCCTGAAACCAAAAAGATAAACGACCTGATGGCCGAATTACAGCAAAAACGTATCCAGATTGCCATTGTCTTGGATGAATTTGGCGGAACTGCGGGCATGGTTACACTGGAAGATATTGTTGAAGAACTTGTGGGTGAGATACAGGATGAGTTTGATGAAGAAAAGCCTATTGTGGAAAAGGTAAATGAACGCGAGTTTATTGTAAATGCCCTTGCATCTATCTATGACGTAAATGGGCACCTGCCCCATGATCTGCCCGAAGATGGCGACTTTGATACCGTTTCCGGCTGGCTTGGGGATATATTTGGAAAAATACCCGAGGTTGGTGAGCAAAAGGAATCAAACGGGTATAACATCACCGTATTAAAAAAATCTGACCAAAATATTGAATCGGTGAAACTGGAGCTACTGATCAATGAGGAAGATGCAGTAGATTTACACTAGTGTCAAATGGCTTACAAAAGTGTAAAAACATGTTAACCCTTCGTTTTTTTAATTAATTGATTTAGAGCGATATAAATAAGGGTTAACATGAATTGTGTTAAGTTGTGTTAACCCTTTTTACGTTTTACACCAAGCCAAAAGGAAATTGAAGAATTGAATTTACCATTTATAAATACCTTTTAGGTTAGTATAAATTTTTACTTTTAGCTTCGCTTCGGCTTTAGCTTAACACCCATGCAGCTTTTTTATACACCCGATATTGACCCATCGCATCCCAATTATTTTCTGAGCGAGGAAGAGAGCAAGCATTGCGTTCGCGTAATGCGGTTAGTGGAAGGTAACGAAGTGCAGCTAATAGACGGTAAAGGTGGATTGTATAACGCCACCATAAAGGAAGCCCATCCTAAAAGAACCATACTTCAAATAAATTCAATCGTATCTCCGTTTAATAAACGTAACCATTATTTGCATATCGCGATAGCCCCAACAAAAAATATTGAGCGCATAGAGTGGTTTCTAGAGAAAGCGACTGAAATAGGCATTGATGAAATATCGCCGATAATTTGCCAGCGTTCTGAACGTAAGGAGGTGAAAGTAGACCGGCTTAATAAAATTATTACCTCGGCAATAAAGCAATCGGTTAAGGCCTATCACCCGGTTTTAAATGAAGCGGTTACCTATAGCCAGTTATTAAAAAAGCCGTTTACCGGCCAAAAGTTTATTGCGCATTGTGATCAGGGTGATAAAACCAACCTTCGTGATGCACTGATCGCTAAAAGCAGTTATTTGATTTTAATAGGGCCCGAAGGTGATTTTACCTCAAGCGAAACAGATGAAGCACTAAAAAATGATTTTAAAGCCATAACTTTAGGCGAAAGCCGTTTGAGAACAGAAACGGCAGCCCTGGAAGCTTGTTTTGAGGTGAATTTTTTGAATAGGATTTAGCAGTTGATTGGGTTGATTGAGTTGGCGCTTTGAAAGATATAATATGCTTAATAAAATTATCAACATAGCGACGGGTTTTAAACCCATCGGTATAATGTGTGCTTGTGCTCTATTAATAGCTGCGAGCAGCTTCAATACACCTACCTATAAAATGGCCAAGCTAAAATACAATGGCGGCGGCGATTGGTATGGCGACAGAACAGCCCTTCCGAATTTGATCAAGTTTTGCAATGATAACCTAAAAACAAACTTTAAGCCAGAGGATGAAGTAGTGGAGGTGGGGAGCGCGGAGTTGTTCAATTACCCTTTTATTTTTATGACCGGGCATGGTAACGTTATCTTCTCGGACCAGGATGCACGTAACCTGCGCAAATATTTAACCGGGGGCGGCTTTTTGCATATCGACGATAATTATGGGTTGGATCAATTTATCCGCCCGCAGATGAAAAAGGTTTTTCCTGAACTTGACTTTGTTGAGCTGCCGGCAAATCACCCTATCTATCACCAAAAGTTTAACTTCCCGTTAGGACTCCCCAAAATTCATGAGCACGATGGTAAACGGGCGCAGGGTTTCGGATTAATTTATAAGGGAAGATTAGTCTGTTTTTACACCTATGAATGCGACTTAGGCAACGGCTGGGAAGATTATGGCACATATGCCGGCGATACTCAGGAAAGCAGGTTAAAGGCACTTAAAATGGGTGCAAATCTGGTGCAGTATGTATTAACGCAATGATCACAGATTTTATTTGATTAGTGTGATTTCAGTGATTTTTATTGTTTCTTTAAATTTGATGTGTATTATTGATACTAAGTAGCCAAAAAATTCTAATCTCTAATTAACAAGTCTCTAATCTCAACGCAGCATGTACCAGGTAAAAGTAAACGGAAAATACGATTACGAAATCAATAAAAATGGCGAAGGCCTGTTGATTAATGACGAGAAAATAAGTGCCGACGTAAAGCAATTAAATTTAAACGCCTGGCATATTATAAACGATTTGCAATCCTATAACGTTGAGGTAGTCAGCTTTAGCCGTGCAGATAAAACAGCGGAAATTAAGGTCAATAACAATATATATAAGGTTACCGCCAAGGATCAATTTGATATTTTGCTGGATAAGTTAGGGCTGAGCAGTTTAAATTCAGCCCGGGTAAGCGACTTAAAAGCCCCTATGCCGGGACTGGTGCTGAAAGTTTTTGTTACCGAGGGTATGGAAATTCAAAAAGGGGATAACCTGTTTATACTCGAAGCCATGAAGATGGAAAACATCATTAAAGCCCCTGCCGACGTTATCGTTAAAACAGTTAAAATAAAACCGGGCGATAAGGTAGAAAAAGGCCAGGTATTACTGATGTTTTAATCCCTTATATTAAACTTCTTTTGTTAAAAACGGGTATCTGTAATCTTTCGGCGGGTCAAAAGTTTCTTTTATAGTTCTTGGAGACACCCAACGCAACAAATTCACCATTGAACCGGCTTTGTCGTTAGTGCCCGATCCGCGGGCACCACCAAACGGCTGCTGGCCTACTACTGCCCCGGTAGGCTTATCATTAATATAAAAGTTTCCGGCGGCGTTACGTAAACGCTGAGTTGCTTTCGCGATAGAATACCGGTCGCTGCTGATAATTGCCCCGGTTAGTGCATATATGGATGTTTTATCTACGATGTTCATTATTTCATCGAATTGGTCGTCGGGATACACATAAATGGTGAGTACCGGGCCAAACAGTTCCTCACACATAGTTACATAGTATGGATCAGTCACCTTGATTACCGTAGGTTCAATAAACCAGCCACTGGTCTTATCGTAGTTGCCGCCCGCTACCAATTCAACACTGCTGTCTGCCTTTGCGGCATCTATGTATTTAGCCAGTTTGTCGAATGATCTTTCGTCGATAACCGCATTAATGAAGTTTTCAAAATCCTCAACAGGCCCCATTTTAAATGACGCAATATCACGCTGCAGGTTTGCCTTAACTGCAGGCCATAACGATTGCGGGATATAAGCCCTTGACGCGGCCGAGCATTTTTGCCCCTGGTATTCAAATGCGCCACGAATTAACGCGGTACTTAGCACATCAACATCTGCGCTATGGTGCGCCAAAACAAAATCCTTGCCACCGGTTTCGCCTACAATACGCGGATAGGTTTTATATTTATGAATATTGGTGCCAATGGTTTTCCAGATGGTTTGAAAAACAGCAGTCGATCCGGTAAAATGAATCCCTGCAAAATCCGGATGATTAAAAATAACTTCGCCTGCCAGCGGGCCGTCACCATAAATGAGGTTGATAACTCCGGGCGGCAAGCCGGCCTCGATAAATATTTTCATTACCACATTGGCTGCGTAAATCTGGGTCGGGGCAGGTTTCCAAACCACTACGTTACCCATCATAGCTGCGGATGAAGGTAAATTACCGGCGATGGCCGTAAAATTAAATGGGGTTATCGCAAATACAAAGCCTTCCAGCGGACGCTGCTCTACGCGGTTCCAAATCCCCTTGCCGGATATTGGTTGCTGCGCGTAAATTTCCGTCATATAATGGACGTTAAAGCGCAAAAAATCTATAAACTCGCAAGCCGCATCAATCTCCGCCTGGTAGGCGTTTTTTGATTGGCCCAACATAGTCGCTGCGTTTATCACAGCCCGGTAAGGACCGGCAACAAGGTCGGCAGCTTTTAGAAATATAGAAGCACGTTGTTCCCAGGCCAGGTTTTCCCAATCGGCCTTTGCCGCTAACGCAGCATCAATGGCAGCGGTGACATGGGTTTTGTCGCCCTCATGGTAAGTAGCCAGTAGATGTTTATGATCATGAGGCGGGCGTATTTCCAGCGTTTTGCCCGTGCGTATCTCCTTGCCGCCTATATACATCGGAATATCGACTTGCGCGGAGCGGGCATCAGCCAAAGCAGCTTTTAAAGCTGCGCGCTCAAAACTGCGCTGCCCGTAATTTAAAACGGGCTCGTTTTGCGGTACGGGGACATTAAAAAATCCTTTAAGCATAGAAGGTCAGTTACTATAGCGTAAAGATAACGGTTAATAAGTGGATTTTTTACCTGGTAATGTTCAGTTTACGCAGAGTTGACAGAGTGCAATGATGTGCAAATTTCAGATGTGCGGATGTGTGGATTGTTTTTCGATAGCTGTTCATTCATTAAACGAATACCTTTACTGGAATCTCGCAACAATGCAATCAATTTTTCCGGTCATTTTTAGGATAGCCTTCTTCATCCAAATCATCCCGATCATCTTCCGGTGTGTGGCTAAGGGCTTTATCCATCGCGTTAAGCTCAACAATTTCACCATCATCAACGTGCATGCCTAATTTATCGACATCAGTTTCTAATGATTCATTGGGTATGTATTCGTCAACCGCATCGTAAGGATTGGCCTCGTCATAGGTAGAGTTCATGTCCTCGCCATTTTTTACCGATGTGTTATAAGGGTCGGGATGTACATAATCAGGATCGTCGCTTTTTACATCATATTCAAAACTATCGTCTTCTGCATTATAGCTCAGATCTTCCTTGTCAATAGTTTCGCCGAGTTCGTCTTTTAGGGTTTTGTCCCTGTCGTCGTTTTCGTTTTCAAATTCAGGAGAAAATGTATCTATATTCATGGGTATGTATTTAATAGATATAACCTGTAATTTCAGGAAAAGTTCGATAAAAAAAATAATAACAGCATACTAATAAGTAATCTGTTTTCTGTAAGAAGTAACATCGCCGGTAATTGCGAATTTTACGCCGATAGTAAATTGGCCATAAGCATCGTTGCTTTTACCGCTGGTAAACCCATCAAGGTTATCACCGAATATCTCGTTATATTCATAACCGATATCAAATTTAACGGTTGGCTCCTGGTAGGTGTTAAACATTTTAAACTCGTAACCTATCCGGATTGGTATAAAAGGCGCCTGGCTTCTGGATAAACCGGCGGTGTATATCCCGGCAACTGAATATCTTTGTATGAATGTAATATTGGTAGCCTCGTAACCAAAGCCTGCTGATACGTATAGATTTTTTACAGCATTCATAATGGGGCTGCGCGAATAATCTAAAAACTCGCCAAACTGAAGCTGCCCTCTGAATACAAATGCGGTGAGATTACTGGTAAACTGCCTCCCTTTTGGAGCTGTTGATGCATCTGCACCGGAAAGCCGGCCTAACTGTACCTCAAAAACAAAGTTTGTATAAGGCGTTTGATTATAGCTGAAATTAAAGTGAACAGCCGCAGTGGTCGACGGGGTTAAAACATCACCACTTATTTTATCGATACCCATACCTACACCTAAATCATACCTTGAGTAATTATATCCTAATTGTGCTTTTGCTAAAAAAGTGGTAAAACAAACAATTAAAGTTACAAGCGTTGTCTTCTGGAAAAATCTTATCATAATTTGATGGTAACGCTCTAATTTAATGAGTATAACGCCATTTGGTTTAATAATGTATAAAAGTAACATCAAAGTTTATAAAAACAATAGTTGGGCAGATAAAAGTTAATTAGTGAGTGGTGAGTAGGGAATGGAATAGCAGTTACCTTTTGAACCTTTGGCGATCGGAGGTTATACAATGTAAATGGTTTGTAACAGAAAAAAATTCCGGGTTCACTACTCCTTAGTGACCGCCGTATTTTTATATATTTGCGGCCTATAAAAACAGCACCAAAATGTCAAAAATTAAAGTAGAAAACCCGGTTGTTGAACTGGACGGCGATGAAATGACCCGTATCATTTGGAAATTTATTAAAGATAAACTGATAATTCCGTATCTCGATCTTGATATTAAATACTATGACCTCGGCATTGAATATCGTGATGAAACCGACGACCAGGTAACTATTGATGCTGCAAATGCTATTAAAAAATATGGCGTAGGTATAAAATGTGCTACCATCACTCCCGATGAAGAACGTGTTAAAGAGTTTAACCTGAAGCAAATGTGGAAATCGCCAAACGGCACTATCCGTAATATACTGGATGGTACCGTGTTTCGCGAACCTATTGTAATGGCTAATGTTCCGCGTTTGGTGCCGAATTGGACAGCACCTATATGTATCGGCCGTCACGCTTTTGGCGATCAGTACAAGGCAACCGATTTTGTAACGAAGGGAAAAGGTAAGCTTACCATAACTTTTACGCCCGAAGATGGCGGAGCCGAGCAATCGTTTGAAGTTTATAATTTTAAAGGCGATGGCGTAGCTATGGCCATGTACAATACTGATGAATCTATCAAAGGCTTTGCCCGTGCTTGCTTTAACCAGGCCTTGCTAAAGAAATGGCCTTTATACCTGTCGACCAAAAACACTATTCTAAAAAAATATGACGGCCGTTTTAAAGACATTTTCCAGGAAATCTATGAAAATGAATTTAAATTGGAGTTTGAAGCTAACCAACTAACTTATGAGCACCGTTTGATAGACGACATGGTAGCTTCTGCATTAAAATGGCATGGCAATTTTGTTTGGGCCTGTAAAAATTATGACGGCGATGTACAGTCGGATACTGTTGCGCAGGGATTCGGTTCATTAGGTTTAATGACCTCTACTTTAGTTATGCCCGACGGTACAGTTATGGAAGCCGAAGCAGCGCACGGTACCGTAACCCGCCACTATCGCGAGCACCAGGCAGGTAAACCAACGTCAACAAACCCCATTGCTTCAATTTTTGCCTGGACACGCGGTTTGGAATTCCGCGGATTACTGGATAACAATAAAGAGCTGGTTAATTTCTGCAAAGCTTTGGAAGAGGTTTGTATTGAAACAGTTGAAAGCGGCAAAATGACTAAAGACCTTGCGATTACCATAAAGCCTAAAGTTGAGCACGGTACGGATTATTTATATACCGAGGAATTTTTGGCTGCTATTGATGAGAATTTGAAGAAGAAGTTGGGGAAGTAATGAGCACTCTAAATTGTAAATAATAACGTCAACACCATGTCATCATTATACCCACTAAAATTCAAAACCATTTTTAAAGACAAAATATGGGGCGGTCAAAAGATCAAAACCTATCTACACAAGGATTTTGGGGCGCTACCCAATTGTGGTGAAACGTGGGAAATATCCGGTGTAAAATCGGACGTTTCTGTTGTTGCAGATGGTGAACTGGCAGGGGAGTCGCTGGCAGAATTGCTTGAAAAATATAAAGGTGAACTCGTTGGTGAAAAGGTATATCAACATTTTGGAAATATCTTTCCATTACTGGTGAAATTTATTGATGCCAATGAAGATCTGTCTATCCAGGTGCACCCTAACGATGAGTTGGCTAAAAAGCGCCACAATTTTTTCGGAAAAACCGAAATGTGGTATGTGATAGAGGCCGACCCAGGTTCTACATTAATAGCAGGCTTCAACAGAGAGCTCACCGAACAGGAATATCTTGAAAAATTCAACAGCGGGCATTTAACCGATGTTTTAAATAAAGAGGATGTAAAAGCAGGTGATGTTTTCTTTTTGCCCGCTGGCAGGGTGCATACCATAGGTAAAGGGTTGCTGATAGCCGAAATTCAGCAGACATCGGATATCACCTATCGTATTTATGATTTTGACCGTGTAGATGATAATGGAAACAAACGCGAGCTGCATACCGAAGAAGCGCTGGCAGCCATTGATTATAAACACTACCCCGAATATAAAACCAACTACCAGCCTGTAAAGGATGAAACTGTTAAATTGGTAAGCTGCCCGTACTTCACTACCAATTTGCTTGATTTTACAAAAGGAACCGCAAAGGATTACAGCAATTTGGATTCATTTGTGATATACGTTTGCGTTGAAGGGGAATTTGTTGTTAGCTATGATCAAAAGAATTACCCGGTAAAAATAGGCGACTGTATTTTATTGCCTAAAACCATCGATAAAGTTGAGCTAACAACCAGCACAGGTTTTAAAATATTGGAAAGTTTTATTGAGTAGAGATCAGGTATATGAAGTTCGCCCGCATTGATCTCTCTTTCTGATTTTCCGCGGAAAAACTTATCTCTAATCACTAGTCTCTAATCAACTAAACAAGCCTTATCGTAAATTTAGTACCTACGTTAACCGTACTGTCTAACTTAATTGAACCACCGAGGGATTCTATCTGGTTGCGGGTGATGAAAAGCCCGATGCCTTTAGCATCAGTATTTTGGTGGAAGGTTTTATACATTCCGAAAACTTTATCGCCATACCTTTCCATATCGATCCCTATGCCGTTATCCTCAAATAACAGGTAAATGTGGTCGTGATCTTTAATCGTCCGGCATTTAATAACCGGCTGACGGTCGGGGTGCCTGTATTTTATGGCATTGGTGAGCAGGTTCTGCAAAATACTTTCCAGGTAAGCCGGGATATAATTTATAGAAGGGCACTCGGTAAAATCATAGTCGATTTTAGCGTTTGTGCTATCGATATTACTTTGCAGGGCAGAAATTACATTTTTAAATACCTGTTCAAATTCGAGTATTTTTCTTTCCTGGTCAATATCCGTATGTATTTTAACGATCTCGTTCAGGTGTTCGATAGTTGTGCTGAGGCTGGCACTTATTGATCTGATGTGCGCAAATACTTCTTTGCGGTCATCGTCAGAATCGCTTTCCTCGTGCAAATTAACCATGAACTGCAAGTTGCCGGTATGCGACCGCAAGTTGTGCGATACGATATAAGCAAAGTTTTGGAGGCGTTTATTTTGATCATTCAGTAAATTAATAGAGGATTGCAGGGCAATGCCTTTCTTTTTGATAATATCGATATCCTGAAATATCCCTCTTATTTTTACGCACTTACCATAATCATCAATAATAGGCATTCCTTTGGCCCTTACCCACAGCACGTTATTTTTTGCTGTGCGAAAAAGCAGTTCCAGGTCATAAGGCTGACAAAACTTAATAGCGTTGTTAATAGCCTCCATCATAACGGGGCGATATTGTGGCTCAAAAAAGCTAATGGCTTCGTCCATGCTAAGCTTTAGCTGATCATTTAGCTCATAAATATCGTATGCCTCCTTTGATAGGGTTAAACTCATCGAAGGCACATCAATCTCCCATCCGCTTATTTTGGCGATATTACCCGTTTCATTAAAAATGAAATCGTTTTGCGCGGCACGTAACCCAAGTAGTTTATATTGATGGATGTTGATTAACGAACCTGTAAAGCGTGGTGTATTATTATCTTCCCATTTGGTGGTTGTACTTTCAAACCATTGATAGCCGGAAGACTTGGTTAATAACCTGATATGAACAACATTTACCGGCGAAGTGCCCCGGGTATTGATGGCCTTTAAAAAAGCAGGCTTATCATAATGATAAAGCAGGTTTTCGAGGAAATAATTGTATGAGCACTCTATCTCATCCGCATTATAGCCCAATACAGCGTAAAAACCTGCCGACCATTTAACATCTTTCGTGATGATGTCAAACTCCCAGATCCCCGCATTAATATGATCAATTATTTGAGCAAGATGGGATGCATCATCAGTATTAAAATTTTTCCCGTCTGTAGCGCTCATATCAGTAAATTCACGATAGTTTTAACCAAAGTTTCGTTGGTATAGAAAATTCTGTGCCAGAAAAAGAATTCCGGCTGCTTGTTATGCCACCTACTACGAATTGTGGTAGAAATGGTTGGCAATTATATATAAAATGTGACAAGGTTAGGCAAAATGATATCGAAATACCTAATCTTTAACTATTGAATTATGGCGTTTTGCTTTTAAGTTCATTAATAGCATTGGTCGCAATCCATCGGGCGCTTTTACTGTTTTGAGATAATATTTCGCTGGCAGTTTCCAGGCTATGCTGCCTTAAATTTTCGTTCCTTTTGCCAATTTGCCTTAACGCCCAGTTTGCCGCTTTTTTTACAAAATTCCTGTCGTCATGGGCTTCACGCGCAATAATTGGCAGTAAATTGATAAACACCTTATCGGCTGCTTTTTTATTATGGATGGCATATTCGGCCATTAACACAAAGCCTGTACGTTTCACAAACTCCGCCTCACAAGCGCTAAATTCTATAGTCTTTTTAATGGCAAAAGGCGTCCTGTCGAACAGGTTGCCGCAAACATGGTCACATAAATCCCACGAATCAAAATCCTTTACCCAATTATCAATCTGTTCTTCGGTAACCAAAGCCGGATCATCTATCAGCGAAGCGAATATTCTGGCTTCGTGTAAATTTGTTTTCCACAAATCAATTGCTAACCGGTGATCCTTTTTAACCAGCTTCGCCAGCTTCCTCAATTCGGGGATTGGAATACCCAAAGCATTGTCGCAGTTTATACCAAAACGTTTCATCCCGTTTAGGTACTCGGGGTTCGACTTTTCTTTTAACAGGTTAAGTGCTTCATCAACATTCATAAAAAAGCCACGCAAATAGCATGGCTTAAGATATTAAAAATGCGTTTGAAATCCTATAGATTGCCTCTCAAATCTTGTTCATGTTCGATGGCTTCAAATAACGCCTTAAAGTTTCCTGCACCGAAGGATTTTGCCCCTTTCCGTTGGATGATCTCAAAAAACAGCGTTGGTCGATCTTCAACGGGCTTGGTAAATATTTGCAACAAATACCCTTCGTCATCGCGGTCAACTAATATTCCCAGTCGCTTTAAAGGTTCCAGGTCTTCATCGATATGCCCTACACGCGACGTTAAATCATCATAATAGGAAGTTGGTACAGTCAAAAACTCCACGCCGCGACTTTGCAGATCCGTAACAGTTTGCACGATATCATGGGTAGCTAACGCCATGTGCTGTACGCCTTCTCCCTCATAAAATTCGAGGTATTCTTCTATCTGCGATTTCTTTTTGCCCTCGGCAGGCTCATTAATAGGGAATTTTACGTAGCCGTTCCCGTTGCTCATTACTTTACTCATCAGCGCGGAGTACTCAGTCGATATCATCTTATCATCGAAGGTCAGTATGTTCCTGAAACCCATTGTTTCCTCGTAAAAATTGACCCAATCGTTCATTTTGTGCCATCCCACGTTTCCAACGCAATGATCGATATATAATAAGCCCGCATCGGACGGATTAAATGCCGATTCCATTTGTTGATAGTTTGGTAAAAAAGCACCCGTGTAGTTTTTTCTTTCCACAAAGAGGTGGACAGTTTCGCCATACAATTTTATGCCGCTCGTACGTACCTCGCCAAATTTGTCTTTAATGGTTTGTGGTTGCTGGTAGGGGATGGCCCCGCGTAGTGTAGTTTGTTTAAAGGCATCATAGGCGTCATCGACAGACAATGCGAGAATCTTAATACCATCGCCGTGTTTTTTTATGTGCTCGGCAATCGGGTGGTCCGACTTTAAAGGCGTCGTTAAAACCAGTCGGATCTTTCCTTGCTGCAAAACATATGACGCCATGTTGCGCACCCCGGTTTCAGGGCCGGCGTAAGCCAGGGTTTGAAATCCAAAGGCGCTTTTGTAATAATGGGCAGCCTGTTTGGCGTTGCCCACATAAAATTCGACGTAGTCGGTACCATTAAGCGGTAAAAAATCTTTGGTCTCCGGTTGTTTATTTATTGTTAATGTTTCCATTGTTTTGTTTTTGCCTCGCCCTGCCCTCTCCAAGTGAGAGGGTGGGAAGGATTTGTTAAAGTGATTTTAGAACCCTCTCCTTTGGAGAGGGCAGGGTGAGGCTGCGCCTACATCCAGCTTTTATAATAATCCCCGTATTCAATTTTAATGGCATCTTCCGTAAGCATCAGCGGACGGAATGGGTCAATCATAATCGCTAATTCATCTGTAGAATCCTTACCTATTGATTTTTCAACCGTTCCCGGGTGCGGCCCGTGCGGTATGCCGCCGGGATGAAGGGTAATTTGTCCTTTTACCACGCTTTTACGGCTCATGAAATCGCCATCTACATAATAAAGCAGCTCATCGCTATCCACATTGCTATGATTATACGGCGCCGGGATAGATAAAGGGTGATAATCAAATTTGCGCGGCACAAAGGAGCAGATCACGAAATTATGCCCCTCAAATGTTTGATGCACCGGCGGGGGCTGGTGCAGCCTGCCGGTTATAGGTTCAAAATCATGAATAGAAAATGCCCAGGGATAATGAAAGCCATCCCATCCTATAAAGTCAAAAGGATGTGTTCCATAAATGTATGGATATATTAACCCCTGTTTTTTAATGAGGATCTTAAAGTCGCCTTTTTCATCGTGCGTTTCCAGGTCGGTTGGGCGTTTAATATCACGTTCGCAATAAGGCGATTGCTCTGTTAGCTGCCCATAAGCATTAGTGTAACGTTTCGGCACACGTATAGGGCTAAAACTCTCTACAATAAACATGCGGTTGTCTGGAGTGTCAAACTCCATTTGATAGATAGTGCCCCGTGGGATGATCAGGTAATCGCCGTAAGCGAATTTTATATTGCCATAGCCGGTTTTTAAAGTCCCGGTGCCCTCATGAATAAACACCACCTCATCCGCCTGGCTGTTCTTGTAAAAATAATCAGTCATGGATTTGCGTGGGGCGGCCAATGAGATATGGAGGTCGCTATTTACCAAAACCGGTTTGCGGCTTTGCAGGTAATCATCCGCCGGTTCTATCTTAAATCCCAGCAAGCTGGTATGTTTCAAATGTTTTTCGCGGGCAATTTTTGGCTCAACCGAATAGGGTTCGCCCAACTCTTTCACAAGAGTAGGGGGGTAGGCATGGTAAACAAGGGAGTACAGACTGGAAAAACCTTCGGTTGATACCAGTTCTTCGGCATATAAAGTACCGTCGGGTTTCCGGAATTGCGTATGCCGCTTTGGCGGGATAGCTCCCAGGGTGTGATAAACAGGCATTGTTTTTTTGTTGAAAGTTTATAATGTTGAAACGTTGGAATGTTTTTTCCAAAAACGCTTGAAACGCAGCGCGTTAATGAAACAGCTGATAATAAGAATGGTTTTAATGTTAATTGCGTAAGGTGCGGCCTAAATCCCCAACTTTACAACCTTTAAACAAATTAGTATTGCGCCAACACAATCTTAGAAAGCACAGCATCCCTAAAGGAAGAAGCATCACTCATTGAGGTGAGGCCCAGGGAAAAAAGAAAATGCTTTTGTATGCTCATGATTATTTATCAAAATTAGGCGTAATATATTTAAGATGCAATAGCGGGTTGATTGGTTGAATGGGTACCCTAACTTAATCAACCCAATCAACTTAATCTAACTCAATAAACCATTCAACCAATCAACTAAAAAACATTAGCTTTGATTACCAGCAACCAATTATAACTTATGAAACTAGTATCCTATAAAACAGAAGACCGTGAACATTTGGGTGTTTTTATAAAGGGGCACATTTATAATCTGCATTCGTGCGATAAGCTGATACCCGACAATATGAATGCATTTTTGTGGGGCGGCGACGAGCTGATGGACCGTGCCCGGCGCATAAATGAAGCGATAAGCTCGGGCAAAAAAGAGGCAAAAGAGGAACTGTTTTTTGAGATACTGGCGCCTGTGCCGCATCCAACATCGTGCAGGGATGCCTATGCATTCCGGCAACATGTTGCGGCGGCCCGTCGTAACCGGCATGCAGATATGATACCTGAGTTTGACCAATACCCTATATTTTATTTTACTAATCACAATGCCATACAAGGCGCCGGTGAAATTGAATGCATGCCTGATCATTTCCACAAATTGGATTTTGAGCTGGAGGTAGCCGTTGTGCTAAATAAAAAAGGGCGCAACATCAAAGCAGCCGACGCAGATAATTTTATTGCCGGTTATATGATTATGAATGATATGAGCGCCCGCACGCTTCAAAAAGAAGAAATGTTGCTGAATCTTGGTCCGGCAAAAGGGAAGGATTTTTCCACCGTTATAGGGCCGTGGCTGGTAACGCCCGACGAGCTGGAGAGATACAAAGCCCAGCCAAAGGAAGGGCACACCGGTAATTGTTATAACCTTAAAATGACTTGTGCTGTTAATGGTAAACAAGTATCAAACGGAAGCATGGCCGATATGGACTGGACCTTTGCCGAAATTATTGAACGATGCGCCTACGGTTGTGATGTGCTGCCGGGTGATGTAATAGGGTCGGGCACCGTAGGTACCGGCTGTTTTCTTGAATTAAACGGAACGGGTTTGTTAAATGATCCGGCTTATCAGCCGCAGTGGCTACAGCCTGGTGATCTGGTTGAAATGGAGGTTACCGGTTTAGGCATGTTAGGTAACATTATTAAAAAAGCTGAAAGCGATTTTTCAATTTTGGAGTTGAAGAAGACGTAATACATAACTCTATCCATTTTTTATCGTTAAACTGATTATCTTAAATCATGCTTTTCACCGAAGATTTTTTGCACTACGTATGGAAATTCAGGCTGTTTGAACGTAATGACCTGCGAACCGCCACAGGAGAAGAGCTGGAAATTTTTTCCGCGGGCGTTCATAATTTTGATTCGGGGCCTGATTTTCAAAACGCCAGAATACGTATCGGCGATACCGTTTGGGCCGGGAATGTGGAGTTGCACCTTTCGTCGTCGGACTGGCAAAAACACGGACATACCACTGATAGCGCCTACGATAACGTGATATTACACGTTGTTTACCGCGATGACCAGCCCTTAACTTTATTAAACGGGCGGCAGGTGCCAACCCTTGAATTAAAAGACAGGGTGTCGCCCGATCTATATAACCGCTATCATAACCTCGTATTCGGTAACCAGGCAATCATTCCATGCGAAGCGACTATCGGTAAGGTTGATAGCCTTACCCTGCATAACTGGTTTACCCGTGTGTTGGTTGAGCGGCTCGAAAAACGATCGGCGGCGGTTGTTTCTGCACTTAACCTCAATAAGGGAGATTGGGAAGAAACTTTTTACCAGTTTTTAGCCGCGAACTTTGGTTTTAAAACAAACGCCCTTCCATTTGAATTACTTGCAAAATCATTGCCCCAAAATACTTTGGCAAAGCATAAAAACAATGCCATGCAAATTGAGGCGCTTATATTCGGCCAGGCAGGCTTTTTAACTGATGAACTGAAAGATGAGTATCCGCTAAAGTTGAAAAAGGAATATGATTTTCTGCGGAAAAAATATAATCTCACGCCTATCGAAAATCATTTGTGGAAGTTTATGCGTTTGCGACCTTCAAATTTCCCGACGGTAAGGCTCGCGCAATTTGCTGCGCTGATAGTGCGTTCCAATCATCTGTTTTCGAAGGTACTGGAGATAAAGGACGTAAAAGGCTTACGAAACCTATTTACAGACATCCCCGTAAACCCTTATTGGGAAAATCATTATCGTTTTGATGCGGAATCGGCACCAGCTCCAAAAAATTTGGGAGCGGCATCTATAGATATATTGCTGTTGAATACGTTGGCAATATTTTTGTTTAGTTATGGCAAGCATAACCAGTTACAGCATTTTATTAATCGCAGTTTGCAGTTATTGGAAAACCTGCCGAATGAAAACAACAATATTACAGTAGATTTTGCTAACTTAGGGGTTAAGATAAAAACAGCATTCGAATCGCAGGCTGTTTTAGAATTGAAGAATAATTACTGCAATTATAAAAAATGCCTGCAGTGCGGTGTTGGAAATAAAATATTAAAATTGGCCTGAAATGTTACAACGGATACTTACTTTTTTTGAACGCTATTCATTCGGGGTATGTACCTACCTGGGTGAAAAATTCAATATTTCCATCGGCAAGATAAGGTTGTTTTTTATCTATTCATCATTCCTTGCGGTTGGTTTTCCGCTCATCTTTTACATATTTGCAGGTATCGTGCTCGATTTTCGCAACTATATCAAACGGGTTCACACCAAAATTATGGACCTTTAAGAATTTTGGATGCTCGACCCGATGGCTATCGGGTTCGGGTTTATGCAATATCAGATTCCCATATGTATTTTTTATTATCGAAGCTATTATACTTCTTTATCTGCCCGCTATCATGGGTTGTTACGCTGCTAAGCGCCGGTTTAATTGTTAGAACACCGAAACTTAAAAAGCGTTTATTAATGGCGTCGGCGGTTGTATTAATCATATTTTCGAACCCATTTTTACTTAACCAATTTGCAAAAAGGTGGGATATAAAAGCCGTTCCTTTAAAGAAATCGGGTTCTTACAGTTGCGCTATTATCTTGGGTGGCTTCTCTTCTGAAGATGGCCACGGCCACGGTTTTTTTAATGGTAACTCTGACCGGTTTATACAAGGCTTAAAACTAATTGTTTCTGGTAAGGTATCGCATATCCTTATTTCGGGCGGTAACGGATTTGTAATACACGATCATTTTGCAGAAAGCAATTGGGTTAAAACTCAATTATTAGAACTAAAGGTACCCGATAGCTGTATATTGGTTGAAAACCGCAGCCGTAATACAATTGAAAATGCTCGTTTTTCAAAGATTATCCTTAAAGAAAAGCGGTTGCAGCCTCCCTACATACTGGTCACTTCAGCATTTCACATGCGCCGTTCGCTTGGCATTTTTTCGCGCGGGGGAATGGACGTAATTCCTTACCCGTGTAATTTTATCGCAGGCCACGGCGGCACTTCTATTATGCAACTCATCCCTGATGTTGACCCGCTATATAATTGGAACTACTACATTAAAGAGGTGATCGGCAACGTGGTCAATAGTTTTAAAAAATAAAGCTTCCTTTCCTGTTTCCCCTTATTTAAGTAATTTGGCGGTTCTGAATTTGTAATTTATCCCCAATTATTATATAAATGACTTATTGTTTAGGAATTAAGGTTAAAGAAGGCTTACTGGCTATTGCCGATACACGGATAACATCAGGAACAGATACCACGGTAAAAAAGAAAATAACCATAGAACAAAAAGACAAGTTTTCGCTTTTCATTATGACGAGCGGTTTGCGGTCTGTTCGAGACAAAGCACTTGTTTATTTTAACGAGTTGCTGGAAACAAAAGAATTTAATAAATTGTACAAGGCAGTAAATGCCTTCGGAGAACAGATAAAGCGGGTTGCACAGGAAGACAAAGCACCTCTTGAAAAGGCCGGATTTAAATTTGATTTAAATACCATAATTGGCGGCCAGCTTCGCGACGATGACGAACATAAACTGTTTTTGTTATACCCGGAAGGCAATTGGGTTGAACTGGGGCAAGGTGCCCCCTATGTAATTATCGGTAATTCAGGACACGGAAAAGCTATACTTAACCGTATACTGAATGAAGATTCGAGTTTAAAACTCGCGCTTAAAACAGGGTTTTTATCTTTCGATTCAACCCGCGTAAGCTCAAATAATGTCGACTTTCCGATAGATGTTGCCGTTTACAAAAAAGATAGTTTTAACATCGTTGAAAAACGGTATGAAAAAAAGGACCTGGAGTACATTTCGACACAATGGGCCGAGGAATTGAAAACTGCCCTCGAGAACATTTCTGAGGACTGGATGGATGCCGCTTTTGATAAATTAGAATAATATAATCACCTATGAAATTTGATGTTCTCACTGAAATGGAATATAAAGCCTGGTCGCAGGGCACGTTGGTTTTAAATATCCATGCTTTGCGAACAAAACATCAAACTGTAATCAGCGAAGTGTTTTCGATAGAGCCTTATATAAAGGTTGAAGAACTGATATCCCCACAAGGTGAAAACCGGTTAATGCGGTTTGAGGTAGAAGAGGGAAGCATGATCAAAGTTTCTTACCAGGCTACTATCGATATTTTTTGCGAGATAAATGATTATGAGCATTTAACGGAAATTCCCGTTGCTCAAATGGATATTTCCGTTTTACCCTATCTTTATCCAAGCCGGTATTGCCAGTCGGATAAGCTTTACCGTTTGGCAAATAACCTGTTTGGGCATATCGCAAACCCATTCGAAAAGGTAACGACGCTTACCAACTGGATCAATAAGAACGTACAATACCTGAGCGGTTCTACCAACTCGCAAACTTCTGCTTATGATACGGTAACAGAACAGTCAGGTGTTTGCCGCGATTTTGCTCACCTGGGGATTGCGCTGTGCCGGGCTTTGACCATTCCGGCGCGTTATTTTACCGGTTATGCCTACCATTTAAAACCTGCTGACTTTCATGCCTGCTTTGAAGCCTATATTGGCGATAAATGGGTGCTATTTGATGCAACCAAACTGGTGCCGCTAAACGGGCTTATTAAAATAGCGTCGGGGCGCGATGCTGCTGATACGGCTATCGCCAATATTTTCGGCAATGTTAGCTTTACCTCCATGTTGGTTAGCTGCGAGTTAGCTGACGATGGCTTTGAACCATTTTATTATGAAGGCCCTCAGTTAAAGGGCCTTTCATACGTCTAAAAAATTAACCGAAAAATATCTGTGGTCAGCCAAATCGACGTCGCGGGCAGATTCGAACTGCCGTAAGGGGTTTTGCAGACTCCCACCTATCCTCTCGGTCACGCGACTTTAAAAAAAACTACTTAATCACTTTCGGGACCGGAGGTGTGGTAAACCTATCTTCCTCCGGAACGCGGAGCAGGAGTTAGCACCTTATAATCAATTATAGGTTGCTAAGACTTCGCAGGGCCCTTCCCTCAGTCTTTCTGGATAAGTGATAATTATAAAGAACAATTTATAAGACAAATATATATTATAAAAACTATAATGTCTATGGAAATAATAGATATTATAGTAATTAATTGATAATTAGCTGATTATTTTTTGTCTCCTTAAAAATCCTATATTTCTTTAGCATCAACAGCCTTTATCCAGCCAACATTGCCATTTGCAAGGCTTATCTTAAACCAGCCATTGTTGTTGTCTAAAACGTTTACTTTGGTGCCATCGTGTATTACAAACAAGTTGTTTGAACGGTCGACGGGGGCGTTTTTTACGTTGACCGAACTTGTGAATATGATTGCCTGGCGGTGCCCTTCAAAATAGGCGGTTTGTTTTGCGGCGATGAAGAACGTTAATGCAAAAAGAATAAATAGCAGCATGGACGTAAAAAAAGTTGCCTTTTTTAATACAACCGAATTAGCGAAGAAATAAACGGTAAGCGCTGCTGAGCCTAACAAAATAAATACGATACCGATTGCCGACCATGAGCTTATAGAAAAGCTTAACATAATAGCTTCCCACCAGCGGTATAAGAAAAATTCCGGTGCTTCATCCACCTTATCGGTAGTGCGTAAATTGGCAAACCTGATGTTAAAGTTTATATCATCGTCGCCGGGGGCAAGCTTATGTGCCTTTTCGTAATAAAGCAAAGCAGAAGGAATATCTCCGTTTTTGAAACTGGCATTACCCATGTTAAAATAGAGCGGTACCGATTGGTAACCCTCGTCAATCAGTTGCTGGTAGGCCGTTGTAGCCTCTTTGTATTGTGATTTTGCATAAAAAGCGTTAGCCTTTTCAAAAAGGGTATTTGCATCGTTATTGGCAAGCGCAACCAACGGCAATGCAAAAACTATCAAAATGAATAATGTTTTTTTAAATCTCATCTTCAATGTTATTGATAATAGTTTTCGCTTTTTCAAAAACGTCGTGCTGCGAAATGTGGGTTACAGGGGCATATCGCGCCATTTCGCATAGGTCGAGCGCGTCA
This sequence comes from uncultured Mucilaginibacter sp., assembly GCA_964657275.1. Taxonomy (GTDB): domain Bacteria; phylum Bacteroidota; class Bacteroidia; order Sphingobacteriales; family Sphingobacteriaceae; genus Mucilaginibacter. The sequence continues at coordinate 27,100 of CAZZUU010000008.1, forward strand.
ATCACTTGATTTATTAAACCATCTTTTAGCGATTTGGCTGCCAGTCCGGATACGATGGTATCCTTATCAAGATTGGCGTATGATATATTCAATTTGTCGCTTAAATAGCCATACAAACCTTTTGAAACTGCCTCGTAAAACTCTTTTGTATTTTTTTCGATTAAGAACTTTTGTGCTGCTGCTAAATGTTTAGCTGCCACCTTGCCTGCCCTGCGGCTTTTTACTTTAACAATATCGCTATTGTTTTTTTGCTGCCGGTTCCGATAAGTGAAAGCACCAAAACACAGCAGGGGACCGGCTAGCAGCGACAGGTAATATCCTCCCGATCCAAAAAACTCATCGCCCTGGCTGTGTAATCCGGGATCGCCGGTTTTTATATACCGGATATCTTTATCAAGTGTTTTTATATCCTGTTTGTCTGCACCTGAAAATGCCGTTACATTATTTTCGGCTGTACCTTTATTCACTTTAATTTGAAATGACCTGGTGATCAGGCCAACGTATTTGCCGGTGGCAGGGTTAAAATAAGAGAATTGAACCGGATCGATCGTAAAATTGCCTTCGTGCCTTGGGATGAGCAGGTAGTTATAAATTCTGCTTCCTGCCATGCCGCTTGCCCGCTCGTTAACGGTATCCTGTACCTTGGGATCATATTTCTCAAAATCAGCAGGGAAAGCGATATTGGGGTTTTGCAATAGTTTGATATTGCCGGAGCCTGAAACTTTAATCTTATAGTTCAAAGATTCATTTGCTTTTAATTCTTTTCTGTCGATTGACGCATCTACGCTAAAATTACCAACCGCTCCTGTAAAACCTGCCGGTTTACCGGCAATTGGTAATGGTTTTACATGAACAACAACAGGCAGGCTTTTGGCTTTGTATTGTACATCATTAAAAGAGCCCCCGAATATTTGGTCCATAATATCCCTTGATTGCGATGCCTGCCTTACTATAAAGGTCATCTCAAAAGGGTCAATAGTAATGTTGCCCTCGTGTTCAGGAAATAAAATGATCTGTTTAATATCGGCTACATTATATCTTTGGCCTTTATAGGTTTCAACGCGCCATTGCACTTGCTGCTGCGGCTGTTTAACCTCCTGGTTAAAGAACCCGGTAAGGTCGGGCAATTTATCCAACTGGCTTTGCACAATGGGAATGCGTGTGTATATGCGATAAGTTAAAGTTACCTGTTCGCCCAAATATGCACTGCTTTTATCAACTATCGCCCTCAATAGCAGCGATTTTGAAAGTTCGCCGGGTTTGCCTTCAGCAACATTGTTATCGGGTGCATTTTGGCCGCTATTGTTTTGAGGCGCCGGCCTGCCTTTAACTACTTTTATTTTGATAGGGTTTGTTGTTATCCTGCGCCCGTTAACAACAATGGATGCAGGCCCGATAGTAAATTCACCTTCTTTGACGGCCATCAATTCGTAGCTGACCGAACTGTTAACCGTCATGCTACCATTAACCGATTCCATGCTGGTAGATTGATTAGGGCCGCCCACTACCTGGAAATTATTAAAATTCGGCGGCGAAAAGCTTTCAGCATTACCGTTCACCGAAAATGTTACTTCAAATTGCTCGCCTGTCCCCACCTCGTTTTTACTCGCCGACGAAGTAAACTTCAACGCTTGCGCACCCACACGAAGTGAACATACCAATAAAAGAAATAATATATAATATTTGATAACCATTGTTCTTACCTTAATTGATTGGATTGGCAACTCAATCAAAATAATCTACCTCAATCCCCTTGGGGGTCCTATGGACAATCACTCACCTAACCCCACTACCAATCTTTTGAAACCCTCACCTTCGCTCCCTGCAGCTTTTTATTTTTCAGCTTGTCCTGGGTTTGTTTTTCATCATTGTTCAGGGCGTCGAGCATTCTTTCCGCATCCTCTTTCGAAACCTTGTCGGGCTGCGGTTTTTGCTGATCCTGCTGATTCTTTTTATCCTGGTCCTTGTTCTTATTGTCTTTATTCCTGTCGTCCTGATTCTTTTTATCGTCTTGTT
>CAZZUU010000009.1:0-28816 GCA_964657275.1 uncultured Mucilaginibacter sp.
CGGTAAAAAACGGGGATACAATTTAGATGTATGCATAAGCCACCATTTGGCGGTTTTCAAAGAACATGTTTATAGCAGGCCCTATGTAAAAAAGCAGTTGTTCCCCGCCTGTTCAAGTGCCCGCACTTGAACAACGACTTTTGTATGGTCCTCGCTTACGTATAATTCAGCGAAAGACGCCTGAACCAGCGGAGAGTCAGTTACCGAAACCTAAAAACAAACCTGCATTCATAAAAACAGGGTTCATTTTGGGGATACCATTAACCTTATTACTTATAAACCGCGAATAACGGCCCGATCCTTCATCATACCCATAATACCAGTTGCCGCCAAAAGGTTGGCCAGCGGCGGCATTTTGTATTGATAAACTTTGCGAAACCCCATAGGCAATGTATGGCCCGCCGCCCAAATTCAATATTACGCTAGGAGCCACCTTGGTTTTGTATAGAAGGTTAACCGGCATTTCGATATAGCCCAAAACAGTTTTTGAGGGTAAATACTGGAAATCTGTGTTGGTATTTCCGCCACCGGCAAATGCAGTCGCGTCCTTTTCACCTTTTGTGCTATAAAAAACCCCAGGTTGTATAGAAAAGTTTTGAAAGCCAATATCTAAAATCACCCCTGCATTAAAGCCTGCAAGCAAGCTGCTACCAATTGAACTTGTATTACTACCCGACAGTTCGGATAAGTTAAGCCCTGCTTTAACGCCATAGTTAATGGTTTGTGCAAGCGACGTGGCAACTGTACCAGTAAATAAAAAGAAAAGTAGAATTGTTTTCAAATACCAAGGTTAAGGTTTTCAAATATAACATCTTTTGAAACAAACCAACACCCCTTAAAAGAGGATTATAAAGGTATATATTGCAACTAGTTTTACGCTTACTGCATAGGCAGCCTAAACCAAAAGGTGCTGCCTTCGCCTACAACACTGTCTACGCCCATCTCCCCCCCATGGCGCCTTATTATTTCTGAACTGATGTATAAGCCTAGCCCCAGTCCCGAATTTTTAAATCCTGATGGCTCAGCCTGGTAGTAGCGCTCAAATAAGCGGGGTATTTTATCGGCAGGTATGCCTGGCCCCTTATCCTTTACGGAGATTTTTACTTTGTCGTCTTCTTGTTCTATGATTAAAAATATCACTAACGAGTCTGGTGCGTATTTAACGGCGTTATTTACTAAGTTTACGATAACCTGGTCGACGGCATGCTCGTCGGCATGGAGCCGCAGCTTTTTATCGCCCTGGATAGTGAGTGTGTATTTACCTGCTACCCTCACATGGTTGCAGCAGTTGTTTAACAATTCGGAAATGTTGAAAGTTGTTTTATTGAGTTTGATGTACGATTCATTGCTACGACTTACATTTAACAGGTCTTCAACAAGCATACTTATCTTTTGCATACTGCGGTTAGACTGCTCAATTAATTTAGGGAGTACCGGCGAAGCCGGCTTATCCTTCAATTTATCGAGCAATTGAAGTGAGGCTTTCAAACTTGTAATAGGCGTCTTAAGCTCATGGCTTGCTATACTGATAAAGTCGTCCTTTTGTTGTTGTAAACGCTTAAATTGAGTGATATCAAGCAACGTGCCCAGTACCCTTATTGGTTTTTGCGTGTTATCAAAATATACTTTTCCCTGCACCCGCACCCAATGTATCGATTCGTCGGCATATACTACCCTGGCTTCGTAGAATAGCTTTCCATTTTTATAGGCTTCTTTATGCGCCGTTTCGCGTATTTCCCGGTCGTCCGGATGAATTGCGTCGGCAAACGTTTTCCAGGGCACCCGGTGATCAAAACCAAAAATGGTATTAAACCTATCAGACGTTAGCATGGTCTTATTTACGAGGTCGAGATCAAAAGTTCCAGTATCCGCAGCTTCAACAGCCAGTCGCACCCTTTCTTCCACCTCTTCAATGTTTTGTCTTGCAATTACCTTATCTGTAACTTCAATGGCTAATACCATTATCGATTCTACTTTAGCATTAAACATTATCGGCTCGTAAACAAAGTCGACAAATACGTTTTCCGGAACCTTATTTCTGATGAGCACCAACGAATGTTCTTTCGCTACGAAGCGTACACCAGACCGGATCACCTCATTCATTATCGGTGCGTATGACTCCGCCGCTTCGGGCACCGCCTCCCAAATAGACCGGCTCTCTAATTCGTATCGCTGTTTGCCTACCAGTTCAAGGTATGAATTGTTAACTTCCCTGATAAATAAGTCGCTGGCCCTGATGATACAAATTCCCACCGGTGCTTGTCTAACCAAATTACGGAAGCGGGTTTCGCTATCGTTCAGTTCCTCGTAAAGTTGATTTAAAATTTGCTGCGACTCGCTTAACTCCTCGTTGGATGTTATCAATTCTTCGTTTGCCGATAACAACTCTTCGTTCGACGCCCTTAATTCTTCGGTAAGCGCTTGTTCGCGCTCAATCCCCAATATTTTTTGTGTTACGTCGGTGGCGGTGTGCAAAATGCACATGGTTGCTCCTTCGTTGTCCTTTATTGCCCGGTATTCAAAATCAAAATAAAACGTACTTACAATTCCGTCAATTTTAAGATGAGCGGGTGCACCTGATCCGGAAATTGTTATCCCTTCGTTCCAAACACGCTGAAACATTTCAACAAAAGGCTGCCCTTCAAGTTCAGGTAATACTTCAATAAGGGGCTTGCCTATTACCTTATCGCCTTTGCCCCAAAATGCCAGCATAGCCTTATTGGCATATTGTACAACAGCCTGCTCGCCGATGTGGATAGCCGCTGCATCTTTAGTAAGAGATAATACTTCTAATAATTGTTGATTACTTAGGGGTGCTGCCGTTGGACTCATTAAAATTGGTAAACCTGTTCGTAAAGATAAAATAACCGTAGCAAATGAAAAAGATTTGTTTGTTCACTGAACAATATCCTCCGGTTTAACCGGGCTGGTAAAATAATAATTTAGCGCGAAGCAGGCACATCGATCAATTATTTGTGCTTTTCCATGCCCAGTAAACCAATACCGGCTGAAAAAATAATCGTACCAATCTTTTACCATCAGTATTTAATCCGAATGCGCTACGCTTATTAGTGTATTGCGAAATATTGCCTGGAAATACGGCAGTAAAAAAGCCGGCTGCTATTTTTCCGACGGTGCTTTCAATTTTTTTAGGTGCGAGGATCAACGCGCTTCCTAAAGTTATTTCGGCAATTCCGGAATACACTACTGTATCATCCACTTTTAAGGGAACCCAATCCGGCACCTGCGCTTTGAAATCCTTGCGGGCAAAAGTAAGGTGGCTTATACCGGCAAATACAAGACCCGCGCCTAACAGGATGCGGGCTGCTTTTTTTGATGTTTTCATTATTTTATTCTATTGTATAACACAACCTGTTTTTTTAAGAAAAGTTTTTACCGGCTGTATTTGCAGTAAAATTGCATACTCCCTAAGTTGTCGGATGTGCATTACATTGTAACATACGGAGTATAATAACTTGTGATTAACGGTGTGGGCCGGGATTACTATCAGCCGGTTATTACACCACATCCTGCATCAGCCTTTTAAACACGGGCAGTAATAAGACTAACAGAAGTGCCGAGCCAAAGCTTAGCAGTGCCAGGTCGCCAAATATATGGGTATAATAAGGCAGCGTTTTAATGGGATCGTGGATATTGGAGGGCACCACCATCAGGCCCCCGATCTTAGCGGCAAGGTATTCGCCCAAAGCGGCAGCAATGCCAAGTACGCCCATCATGGTACCTGCAATTTGTCCCGGCGATAATTTATGGATCAATGAAAACATGATGGGACCGATACTCAGTTCACTAAACTCCAATAATATATAACCGCCAAACAGGAAATATACAGGTACCATGCCCGTACCGCTGTATAACCGGCACCCCCACCAAAACGAGGCAAAAAAAGCGCCCATAAATAACATGCCGATAACAAACTTCATGATGGTACCCGGCTCCCGGCCTGCGCGGTTCATCATGCTCCATATCAATAACATCAACGGCATCATAATGGCCGGTAAAAAGCCTGTTAAAAAATTATTAATGGCCAATCCGGGCAACAGTACGCTGCCTACATGCATATCCATATTGCGAATTACAAATAAATTAAAGGAGCCGCCCGATTGTTCGTAAAGCGCCAGAAACATAATGTGAACCACAAAGGCCATTATTGCAGCAAACATTTTGAGCCGTTGAACCCTGGTATATTTAAAAGAAATGTAAATAACATATCCAAAAGAAACAGCTGCCAAAGGAAACAACACTACATCCATCACACCCGGATGCAAAAAGATGAGCGTAGTTAATGCGATAACCGGGAAACACAAAAGATAGGTCAAAAATTCAAAGTTAAGACCCGGCAAAACTTTTTCACCGGCCTTTGCCGCCGGTAAACCATACGTTTTTTTGATACCGAATACCATACACAATAAAGATATCAACGCGCCGAGCGCTGCTATGCCAAAACCCAGGTGCCAGTTTATTTCCTGGCCTACATAACCGCATACAATTGCCCCTAAAGCTACACCTACATTAAACAAACCATATAAAATGGTAAATCCCGAGTCCTTTTGCCGAAGCTCCTCCCCGCTGTAAAAATCACCTGCCAGGGCTTTATACACCCCGCCTATAAATGCATTACCGACAACAAAAAACGACAAGCCAATAAATAATAACCCGGTGCCGGGTGCAGCAACACAGCTTAGACCTATAAACTGGAGCAGCATACCCCATATCAGTGATTTTCGTTTGCCTATTATCTTATCAGCAACTACACCGCCAAAAAGTGGTAGTCCCCATGCAAGGGCGCCAAAAGTACCATATATGGCATAGCCCCTGGTATCGGTAAAATGCAATTGGGTAACAATGTAGGCAATAAGCAGCGCCGTAGTTCCGTAATAGGCGAACATGTGCCAGCTCATTACGTTCGAAAAAATGTACAGTACTTTGGGATGTTTTATTTTGGGGGGAAGATCGGCAATAGTAATTTCCATTAATCAGTCGGTTACGGGGCTGATGCCTAAGATAATCTTTTTGTCCGAAATTATTCCGATATAATTGTCTGCCAGGCGCTTCCTAAAAAATTTACTTGTCATTGTAATAACTTATTTAGATATTTGTCTAAATATATAAACGCATTAATAAAAATAGATTTGAATAAATTGTTTAAGGCGCTTAACGATCCAACAAGGAGAGAGATACTGGAACTATTGAAAGTAAAGGATCTTACTGCGGGCGAAATAGCCGACAGGTTTTCTATTTCGAAACCGAGCATTTCACACCACCTGGATTTGTTACGGCAAGCCGGGCTGGTAATGTCGGTAAAAGATGGGCAATTTATTTATTACTCGTTAAATACAACGGTAATGGATGAAATGCTGAAATGGATTATAAACCTACAATCAAAAAAAAAATAAAAATCACATGAAAAAGCTTTCTTTAATTGACATATCAGCCATAATTGTCTGGCTGTTGCCTTTATGTTATTTAGCTTATTTATATCCCACTCTGCCATCATCGGTGGCGCTTCATTACAATATGCAGGGAAAAGTGGATAATTATGGTCCCAAAAGCACATTTTTAGTGGTTCAATTTATTTTATTATGCGTGGCGGCGCTGGTTTACCTGTTGCTGAGGTTCATTCCCGGCATCGACCCTAAAAAGAACCTAAAATACAGCTTAAAAACCTTCCAGAAAGTAGCGCTCGCTATTGTTATTTTTATGGCTGCCTTAACCATTATCTTTACCTACGCTACAGCACATCACGGTGTAAATGTTGACAGGCTCATATTTCCGGTCATCGGCTTGCTGTTTGTTTTTATGGGTAATGTAATGCACAGTATTAAGCCAAACTATTTTGTGGGTATCAAAACCCCCTGGACGCTCGAGAACCCGGACAATTGGCGCGCTACCCACATGCTGGCAGGCAAACTATGGTTTATTGGCGGTATCATCCTTACCATTCTAATGCTTTTTCTGTCGGCTCCAGCGAACTTTTATGCCTTTTTAATCATAACGGTTATACTGGGGCTTGTTCCGGTCGTTTTTTCGTACAAGTATTTCAAAGGGCACCGTTTAAATCAAAATTCGTAATCGCGGCTTGATTACTTTTGTTAGGCCAAATTGCGATAGCCATCATGAACGTCATAAAACAAACAACCGTGAATAACGGATAAAGCCCCGCGGCAATTGAGCGGGACAATTATTATTTGAAGTGAAACTTCTTTTGGAGTGTATTTAGTGACTTGAATTTAGCAATTCAAAAACTAATCCCGATTACGTAACAATCCTACGTCCCACTCGTCTAACCCTTTTAATTTTCAATCTAAAAAGTTAATCAACAGGAAATATTAAACTTTTTAAATACTTTAGCTAAAATCAATTTTTAAATATGCATATCATCAAAAACGTTTTTTGTGCCGTTGCAGCAGTATCCCTTTTGGGTGTACAAGCCAAAGCGCAAAAAGTAGAATTTACAGAATACGACCTGCCGAACGGCTTACATGTAGTTCTGCATCACGATAGTAAGGCGCCGGTAGTTGCCGTTACGGTAATGTACCACGTAGGTTCAAAAAATGAGTCGGCGGGCCGCACCGGTTTCGCGCATTTTTTTGAGCACCTGCTGTTTGAAGGCAGCGATAACATCAAGCGTGGTGAGTTTATGAAGACTGTATCGGCCAACGGCGGGCAAAACAACGCCAACACTACGCAGGACCGTACTTTTTATTACGAAGTATTTCCATCAAACCAGCTTGAAACCGGCATGTGGCTGGAAAGCGAACGTATGATGCACCCGGTTATCAACGAGATTGGCGTAAAAACCCAGAACGAGGTGGTTAAAGAAGAAAAACGGCAGCGGATGGATAACCAGCCATATGGTAACCTGATAAACGATATCGGCGCAGCGCTTTTCCCGACCCATCCTTACGGCAATGGCGTAATAGGCACCATGAAAGATTTGGACGCCGCCAAGCTTGATGAATTTAAGGAATTCTTCAAAAAATTCTATGTGCCCAATAATGCGGTCTTAACTATAGCCGGCGATATCGACATCGCAAAAACCAAATCGCTGGTAGAAGCTTATTTCGGCCCTATCCCCCGTGGTGCCGATGTGGTTTATACCAAAAAAGATGAAGCGCCGATAACCACCCAAATTACCGATACAGCTTATGATGCCAACATCCAGTTGCCGCTGATATCCGAAACTTACCGCGTGCCGGGAAGGGACAGTCACGATTCTAAGGTGCTGGAAATGATATCTTCGTTATTGTCTGGCGGCTCAAGCTCAAGGATGTACAAAAAAATGGTGGACGATAAAAAGAACGCCTTACAGGTACTTGCTTTCAATTATGACCTGGAAGATTACGGGATGTTTATTGTTGGCGCATTGCCAAATGGGGGCGCTGATGCAGGGAGCCTTGTACCTGATATGGATGAGGAAATCAAAAAGCTGCAAACTGACCTGATCACTCCTGAAGAGTACCAGAAACTTCAAAATAAGTTTGAAAATGATTTTGTCAGCGCCAACACCCGAATGCAGGGTTTGGCCGAAAATTTGAGCAACGGCTACACTTTTTATCATAAGGATACTAATCATGTTAATGAGGAATTGGCCGAAATAAGGTCGGTAACGCGCGAAGAAATAAGGGATGTGGCTAAGAAATATCTGAATACCAATCAGCGCCTGTTACTATATTATTTACCCGGTAAACCAAAAGCTCAATAATTAAATCACGAAAATGACGATGAAGAAATATATAATGATAGCTGCCGGGGCATTATTAATGCAATATGCGCAGGCGCAAATAACTATCGACCGTACCAAACAACCCAAGGCGGGGCCCGCCCCGGTTTTAACACTAAAAGACCCGGTTAAATTTTTACTTCCAAACGGCATAACCGTTTTGGTGGTAGAAAACCATAGCCTGCCAAAAGTACAGGCTACTTACCTAATTGATGTTGGCCCGATAAAAGAGGGCAGCAAAGTTGGTGCAGTAAGCCTGATGGGCGCCATGCTGAACGAGGGAACCAAAACAATGCCGAAGGCGGTTTTTGACGAATCGGTTGAAAAATTGGGAGCCGATGTGAGCCTGAGTAGCACCGGCGGTGAGGCATCAGCCCTCACCCGTTATTTTAAGGATGCGTTCACATTAATGGGAACGGCTTTAAAAGCGCCTGCATTTACTCAGGAATCATTCGACAAATTAAAAACACAAACGATAACAGGGTTAAAATCAAATGAAAAAAGCGCCAAAGCTATAGCCGCCCGCGTTGATAATGCCCTTACTTATGGTAAAACGCATCCAAACGGCGAATTTGAAACTGAAGCCGGCGTACAAGCGCTTACGTTACAGGATATTAAAAATGCATATCGAAAATACATCACGCCGTCGAGAGGGTACTTAACCATTGTTGGTGATATTAAACCTGCTGATGCAAAGGCATTGGCAATAAAAGTTTTTGGGAAATGGAAAGGAGCAGTGCTTGTGCTGCCTAAGCTTGCGCCAGTTGCCAACCCCATTAAAACAGAGGTTGATTTGGTTGATGTTCCTACCGCAGTACAATCCGAGATCAATGTCATCAACCTGGTGAATCTAAAAATGAATAATCCGGATTATTTCCCGGCCAAATTAGCCAACTATATATTGGGCGGCGGTGCCGAGAGCCGTTTATTTATGAACCTTCGCGAAAAGCACGGCTTTACCTATGGTGCCTACGCGTCAATAGGGAGTGGCCGCTGGCAGGAAAAATTTGATGCATCGGCCTCAGTTAGAAATGCCAAGGTTGACAGCGCGGTTTCCGAATTGCTGAATGAAATCAAACGTATCCGCACCGACAATGTAACACCCGAGGAACTGTCCATAGCTAAAGCCTTATATGACGGAAATTTTGCCCTCGGCCTTGAAGATCCTGCGCGTACGGCAACATTTGCCAGCAATATATTGATCAATAATCTGCCGCCCGACTTTTACAAAACCTATCTGCAAAGGGTTAATGCGGTAACGGCAGACGATATACTGCGTGTTGCCAAAAAGTATTTTAACTATGGCAACACCCGGATAGTTATTGTAGGTGCCGCTGCCCAGGTAATGGACGGGTTGAAGGCTAAGGGCTACACTGTTAAAATGTATGATAAGTTTGGCAGCCCGGTAACACAGGATGCGCATACAGGCGTGGCCAATGTTAGCGCCACCGGTATCATTAAAAGTTTTGTTGACGCCGTTGGCGGGGCCGAAGAATTAAAAAAGGTAACATCGTTTACCGTTACCGGCGATATAGCCGTACAGGGCATGAAACTGAATGTTTTGCAAAAGAAAATGGCGCCAAATAAAGAGATGATGGCTATCACTATGGGCACCAACACGGTAATGAAACAAAGTTTTGACGGTACTACTGGTTACGAGCAGCAGGGCCCCAATAAAAAAGATATGGCTGCTGACGAAATAGCACAGAAAAAAGTGTTTACTTCATTAACCCAACAACTCGACTATTTAACCAACCCCGCATTTAAGCTGGCCATAAAAGGCATACAGAAAGTAAATGGCTCCGATGCATACCAGGTGAGCGTTACCGACCCAACCGGCAAAACTTCGACCGAATATTATGATGTAAAAAGCAAGCTGATGGTTAAAAACGAAACCACAACAATATCCGGCGGAACCACTATCTCGATTTCTTCTGATTTTGGAGACTACCGCAAAGTAGGCAACATTATGCTACCCTTTAAGGAAACCATAACCCAATCTGCCGGCGGCCAGGATCAAACCTTCGAATTAACCGTAACCGACGTAAAATTAAACACAGGCGTAACTGCCGCTGATTTTAAATAGATTGTAAGAGATAACAAACAAAAAGAGCTTGCCTGTGGCAGGCTCTTTTTTTGTGAATTTTGTAACCAAATAAAGGCGCGCAAAGGCCCGACAGGAGCGGGCCAGGATGTCTGGCCTGCGGGCGGAAGCTTTTTTCTGTCTTGACCTTTTGGTTACTTTTGGGTCAAGCCAAAAGTGACAAAGCCCCGCGGCAATTGAGCGGAACAGTTATTGGTTGAAGCACAAATATCGTTTTGAATAATACTGCCATCCACACAACCGTTATTCACTCAATGCTTCACCACCCTTTTCAACGTCAATAAATTTTGCGCATTAATACTATACCCGCTGATGTTATTTTGGTATAGGTTTACCCGTTTATCATAATATAATATCACTACGGGCGATTGCTGCATCACCAGGTTATCCATTTGCCGGTAAAGGGCGTAACGTTTTTCGTCATCGGCTTCTTTGTAAGCCTGCTCAAACATTTTGTCAAACTGTTTATTGTTAAAGCCGGTATAGTTTGGGCCAAACGGTATCTTATTCCGCGAATAAAAAACCGACAAATAATTTTCCGCATCGGGATAATCGGCTATCCACGTACCATAAAAAAAGTTGATCCCGTTTTTTGCTACCAACTCGCGCAGGCTGGCTCCCTGGGTGATCTCGACACTCACCTTGATCCCTACCCTGTCCAACTGACCTTGTACATATTCAATCAGGCTTCGGTAGCCAACGGTGGTATGCAACGTTATTTCGGGGAGGTTTTTACCGTCGGGGTAACCCGCCTCTTTTAAAAGTTGCCGCGCCTTTTCGGGATTATAACTATATCCCTTAACCTCATTACCATTAAAGCCAGGCATACCCATGGGGATAAAACCGGCATAACCTGGCGTACCCATATTGTTGCGGAGGTACTTGATCATTTTTTCCTTATCAATGGCATAGTTAATAGCCTGCCGTATTTTTAACAGCCTTAACGGCGATCTTTTAACGATAGCAATATTACTGTCAATCAGCATTCCCAGGTAAATGGTATTCAAATAAGGGCCCGAATTTAAGATAAATTTACCTTTATATTTTTGCGTTACCATACCGGATTTGGTAAGGATATCATCGCGGTAGCTGCCGTCTATATCATTCAAAAAATCAAGCTTGCCGCTGATAAATTCCATAAAGGCGGTTTGCTTGTCGCCGATAAAATTGGCGCGTATGGCATCCAAATGAGGTAGCCGGCTGCCGTCCTTATCCTTTTCCCAGTATTTTTCATTCTTTAGTAATACCATCACATCCCCCTCTTTCCAGTACTTAAATTTAAACGGACCGGTTCCGATGGGATGCTGGCGAAAATCCTTTCCGTAATGGTCAACCACCTCATGCGGTACCACCGAGCAGTATTGCGCGGTAAGCATGCTCAAAAACGGGGGGAAAGGCTGCTGCAGTTTGATTTGAAAGGTAGAGTCATTCAATACGCTGAAAGGGGTTATGCAATCAATTTTATCGCTCATTATCCATGAGCCTGATGACGCCACCTTCGGGTCGATTAATCTGCCGAAACTATAAACAAAATCATTGGCTACAACTTTGCGGCCCTTCCCATGTTTAAAAAGCGGGTCGTCATGAAAATAAACATCGTTACGTAAATGAAAGGTGTAAACCTTGCCGTCCGGCGATATTGCCCATGTTTTGGCAATACAGGGACGGGTTTTAAGGCTATCATCAATTTGCACCAGGCCGTTATAAATTTGGTTGTCCATCCACAGCGTATTCTGGTTACGGGCAAAAGCAGGATCGAGGGAACTCAGTCCTTCATCAAGGTTGATATTGAATACCGTTTTTGTTGATGCGGATTGGTCTGAACTGCAGGAGATGAATTGAGCCGTAAGCAGGAAAAACAAAAAGCAGGTCAGTTTATTCATCCGTTAAATATATCAATTTTGGGGGGAACAAGACAGGTGAACCTTTCAACTCAGTACGAGAGGATTTGAATTTTAAAAGTCGACGTCATGCCGTCCGCCAATTGGCGGATGGGCACCTCTCAAGATACTGACGCCATGCAAGGCAAAAACTTGAATGTAGCAGACTTGTCCGGTTGTTACCTGCATGAGGGGTGCTGAAACGAGTTCAGCATGACTTGCGGTTTTATTAAAGCGAGTTAAACTTTTCCTCCATCATTTTTTCGAGGGCAAACATTTCGTCGCGCAGTTTGGCGGCCAGTAAAAAGTCCATGCTTTTGGCGGCGGCAAGCATATCCTTTTTCGTGTTATCAATAGATTTTTTAAGGTCGGGCTTTGTCATGTACTGTACGATAGGGTCCGCGGCAAGCGTAACCATATCCGTCTCCACATACGCCTTTTGAACACCCCCTTTAAAGTCCATTACCGAGGTTTGCTCCAAAATTTCGCTGCGTGTTTTGCCAACGGTTTTTGGTGTGAGGCCGTGTTGTGTGTTGTAATCTATCTGTATATCCCGGCGCCGGTTGGTTTCATCCATCGTTATCTGCATCGAATCGGTAATTTTATCGGCATACATAATCACCCTGCCCCTGTCATTACGTGCGGCACGACCAATGGTTTGTATCAGCGAACGCTCCGACCTCAAGAAGCCTTCCTTATCCGCATCCAAAATAGCCACCAACGACACTTCAGGAAGATCCAGGCCCTCGCGTAGCAGGTTAATACCAATCAGCACATCAAACTCGCCCAAACGCAGTCCCCGCAATATTTCTACCCTATCCAATGTTTTAACTTCAGAGTGAATATACCGGCACTTAATGCCCAACCTGTCCATATATTTTGTCAATTCTTCGGCCATACGTTTGGTGAGGGTGGTCACCAACACACGGTCGCCCATTTTGATGGTTTTATCCACTTCTTCCAGCAGATCGTCCACCTGGTTAATTACCGGGCGAACGTCAATAACCGGATCGAGCAGGCCCGTTGGGCGTATCACCTGTTCCACCACTACTCCACCCGATTTTTCCAATTCAAAATCACCGGGTGTGGCACTCACATAAATGGTCTGTGGCGCCAGTTTCTCAAATTCCTGGAAATTAAGCGGACGATTATCCATAGCCGCGGGCAAGCGGAAACCATACTCAACCAGTGATATTTTACGCGACCTGTCGCCACCGTACATCGCCCTGATCTGCGGCACGGTAGCGTGACTCTCATCAATTACCATCAGGTAATCATCAGGAAAATAATCCAGTAAGCAGAATGGCCGCGCGCCGGGCTGGCGACCATCAAAAAATCGCGAGTAATTTTCAATTCCCGAACAGTAACCCAGTTCGCGTATCATCTCCAGGTCGTAGTTTACCCTTTCTTCAAGCCGTTTTGCCTCCAAAAACCGGCCATCGCCAATGAATTGTTTTTTGCGGGTTTCTAACTCTTCCTGTATGGCCCAGATGGATTGCTGGAATCTTTCACGCGGCGCTACATATAAGTTTGCTGGGAACAACACCATATGTGTCATTTTCTCAATCGTTTTGCCGGATCCAATATCAAAAGTGCTCAGTTCTTCTATATCATCACCAAAAAATGAAATGCGGTAAGCTACGTCCATATAGGCAGGGAAAATATCCACTACATCGCCTTTAACCCGGAATGTACCGCGCTTAAAATCGGCTGTGGTGCGCGAGTATAATATCTCCACCAAACGGTGCAAAAAAGCATTACGGCTGATACGTGTGCCCACCGCAAAACGGAAAACCGAATCGGCAAAATCCTCCGGGTTACCCATACCATAAATGCAGGAAATGGACGAAACCACGATTACATCCCTCCTGCCAGACATCAGCGACGAAGTGGTACGCAGCCGCAATTTTTCGATCTCTTCGTTTATTTGTAAGTCTTTCTCAATGTAGGTATTGGTAGTTGGTATAAATGCCTCGGGCTGGTAATAATCGTAATAGGAAACAAAGTAGTTTACCGCGTTTTCCGGGAAAAACTGTTTGAACTCCCCATATAATTGGGCCGCAAGCGTTTTATTATGACTTAATATTAAAGTTGGCTTTTGCGTTTGCGCGATAACGTTGGCAATGGTAAACGTTTTACCAGAGCCTGTTACGCCCAGTAAAGTTTGAAACGGATCGTTATTATTTACACCTTCAACCAGTTGCCTGATGGCTTCTGGCTGATCGCCGGTTGGTGAATATTGAGATGTTAAATTGAAATCCATAGACTAAACAAAAATACGTTTTTAGATGTGAGATATGAGCTTTGAGACACGAGATTTGACATTGACTTAAGATATTAAACAATATAGCTAACGTTAAGTTCTTCTTTATCTATGAAACAAAATTATTGGCAGTTGTGACAACAGTATGTCAGGAGGAATTTCGGATTTACTCTAACTAATAATATAAATTTGCATGTCAAAAATAAATCCCAAATGGAACATCCGACATCCGAAATAAAATATAAGCATCTTTTTTTCGACCTCGATCACACCATATGGGATTTTGATAAAAATGCGGAAGAAACCCTTCATGAGTTGTACGTAATTCACCAGCTGCATGAGATCGGGCTGCATTCTGCCGATTTATTTATTGAAACCTATACCCGCAACAACCATCGCCTTTGGGCCGATTATCATACCGGTAAGATCACCAAAGAAGAGTTGCGCGAAGAACGCTTTAAAACCACATTTATTGAGCTTGGGGTGCATCCTGAAGTGATACCGGACGGATTTGAAGATGCTTACGTGCAGCTTTGTCCCACAAAAACCAACCTGTTTCCGCATGCCCACGAAACGCTGCAGTATTTACAAGGCAAATACACGCTGCATTTAATTTCGAACGGGTTTAAAGAGTCATCGGAACTAAAGATCGGCAATACCAATATCGGCCGTTATTTTAAACACATCATCATTTCAGAAGTAATTGGTGTTAATAAACCCGATAAAGCCATATTTCAACATGCCCTTGACCTTGCCCGCGCCGAAAAAGCCGAAAGCCTGATGATTGGCGACAGCCTGGAAGCCGACGTTTACGGTGCTTTGAACTTTGGTATGGACGCCATCTATTTTAATCCATTCAATGCACCAAAACCGGATGATGTGCCTTTGCAGATTACTCATCTAAAACAGCTAACTTTATTACTATGAATATCGCAAAGGAACGTAAAGCCATTGATGCCGCACTCGACGAGTATCGCGCGCTATTGGATACAATTCCTGACGCACAATTTACCGAAACGCCTCCCGGCGGCGGCTGGTCGTACGCCGAAGTCTATTCACATATTTTACAAGCAACACTGGGATCATCCATTAATTTAGAGCGATGCACTCACGGCAATTGCGAACCCACTTCAAAAGGACCCACGTTTTTAGGGCGACTGGTGATGCTCACTGGCCGTTTCCCGCCTGTACGCATCAAAATGCCTGCTGCTATTGCAGCAAAAATGGTAATCAACAAAATTAGCAAAGAAGATGCACGCAACATGCTGATCAAATGCCGTAAACGCGTAGATGATACCACCGTGCTGATAAAAAATGCCTCTATTTCTTCCCGCATTAAACACCCCCGCCTGGGCATGCTCAATGCGGCGCAATGGTTTAAATTTATTCGTGTACATGCACAGCATCATTTAAAGCAGTTGACACGTATAACAAAAAAATTTCAACAGGCGTGAAACCTTTTACATTTAACAGAGTCTTAACATTTAAATAACCTGATTTACGGATATTTGTAAAAATTTAGACAATGAATTTTGAGTTTGCTTATCTGGTTGTAGTTGGATTGTTATTCCTGGTAGGAGTATTCTACCTCAGCCCTTACGAACTAAAAGTTAATGAAGACGACGACGAAGAGTAATCGTTGCCACTTTAAATCCTCCAGATATTTCCGGTACAAATTACCGGGCGGAAAATTATCCCCCCAATTTTAATGGCAAAAAGAGAAGTTGATATCGTAGTAATATCCGACGTGCATTTAGGCACTTACGGATGTCATGCCAAAGAACTGCTCAAATATCTCAAGAGCGTAAAACCCAAAATCCTTATCCTTAATGGTGATATTATTGATATATGGCAATTCAGTAAATCGTACTGGCCCGAAACACATATGAAGGTGGTACGCCGTATTCTAAAATTTGTTACCGAAGGAATCCCCGTTTACTATTTAACCGGCAATCACGATGAAATGCTGCGCAAGTTTACCGATTTTAACCTCGGCTCGTTTCAGTTGCTCAACAAGATGGTGTTAAACATCGACGGTAAAAAAGCCTGGATATTTCATGGCGACGTTTTTGACGTTACCATGCAGCATTCTAAATGGCTTGCTAAGCTGGGCGCTGTGGGCTATGATACCCTCATATTGATCAACAGCTTCAGCAATTGGATACTTACAGCGTTGGGCCGACAAAAAATGAGCTTTTCGCAAAAGGTAAAGGCCCGTTTTAAGGAGGCCGTAAAATTCATTAACCAGTTTGAGCAAACTGCTGCCGACCTTGCCGTAGACAAAGCCTACCAATACGTAATTTGCGGGCACATTCACCATGCCGAGATCAGGCAGATGACATCTACAGAACAAACGGGTTCGGTATTATACCTCAATTCAGGCGATTGGGTAGAAAGCTTAACAGCGCTCGAATACAATAACGGCGATTGGACCATATTTAAATATGACCCCGAGGATTTTAAAAGCGATGCCGATGAGGACGATAAAACCGATGCCGAAGACCTGGATGCCAAGCTGGACATCAACGTATTATTGGAGCGCTTTAAGCAGGAATCGCATTAGCATTTTTCCTTACTTTGTATTCGTTTAATACCATCATTTTTAAGCTATGCATTTAACATTAAGGATTGCTTTGATAAGTCCCCCTGCTCAGTTAACCTACGCGCTTCAAAAAGGCTCGGGCAGTAATTATGAGTCAGTGCAGGTTCAAAACTCCTCGGGAAACGATCTTAATTTTGAACTTTCGATAGAAATAAAAGGTGATAAAAAAACAAATGAACTTCCTGATTTTAGGGGGCCATTTGTTCAGGGGCCGTTACTGGGGCGGTTTTTTTACATTGATATTGGCGGTTATGCAGGCGCTACAGATTACTGGAGCGGACGGCTTAAAATACCGTTAACAGGAATAACATGGCGTATGATAGAGGCGGCAAACACCCGCTCCGAGTCTGCGCTGGAAACCAGCGTTCCCGGGACCAAAAAAAACGGAATGCCGAACTGTGCCACAGTAAAGCCATTTGATGGCTGGAAGCTAACGGGGTAGATAGTCCCAATCATTTTCCGCTCTTTGGTGTAATCATTTTTAAACTTTCTTATATTGCCGGGCATACCAACTATGAAAATCTTATATGCTATACAGGGTACAGGAAACGGGCACATTAGCCGTGCGCGCGAAATCGTACCCCTATTACAGCAATACGGCGAGCTGGACCTGTTGGTTAGCGGCACTGAGGCCGAAGTTTCATTATCGCAGCCATTGAAATACAGGTTTCACGGTTTTAGTTTTGTGTTTGGCACTAATGGTGGCGTTGATAACTGGGCCACCTATAAATTGATGAACCTGCCGCGTCTCTTGAAAGACATTCGCAGCCTATCCTTAAAACAATACGACCTCATCATCAATGATTTTGAACCGGTTAGCGCATGGGCCTGTAAATTGCAAAAAATCCCGGCTGTGTCATTAAGTCACCAATGCTCTTTTGTTTCGCCTAATACGCCCCGGCCTTCAAAATGGAGCTGGGCCGAATGGCTGTTTAAATATTATTCGCCAACCGCTCACCAGGTTGGTTTTCATTTTGAGCGGTACGACGATTTTATCCACACCCCGGTGATCAGGAGCGAGATCAGAAATTTGACGCCGACTAATTTAGGCCACTATAGTGTGTACCTGCCGGCCTATGATGATAAGATTTTAACAAAGCTTTTAAAACAAGCAGACAAGGTGCAATGGCAAATTTTTTCCAAACGGCAAAAAACACCTTACCGGGAAGCGAACGTGCAGATATTCCCGGTAAATAATGAAGCTTTCAATACCAGCGTTGCAAGCTGCGAGGGCCTGTTAACCGGCGGGGGCTTTGAAGGCCCTGCGGAAGCGTTGTTTTTACAGAAAAAGGTGCTGATGATACCCATGAAAGGACAGTATGAGCAACAGTGCAATGCTCTCGCAGCTTCCAGGTTAGGTGTTCCTGTGATTTATGAAATTGACGATCAGTTCATCTATAAAATCAATAATTGGATAAACGACGACAAAAAAGTACTGGTAGATTTCCCTGATGAAACCTTCCAAATTATAGAAAATATGGTAAAACGCTACGCAAAGCAGTAGTGGGTTTTATCATAAGCATAATTTCTGCTAATTTCGCCTGCAAATCCGGCCCTGAATGATCAATATCTTTAAAGCATTAAATCCGCTTAATATTTTATGGCTGGCTATATTGTTATTTGTGCTGCGTGCGGGTTATCTTTTCCATGTGCCCGACCAGCTAGAATTTTCCTTTGCCGAGCCATTTTCGCGGTTGCTGTTGCCGGTATCCGCTCATTACCCCTTTTCGTCGGCATATAACGTTTTGTTTGCAGGTACGCTGGTATTTGCACAGGCGCTTTTATTAAACTATCTAATAAATCATTATAACCTGCTTGGCAAGCCTACCTTTCTGCCCGCCCTAATGTATATCGTAGCTTCGGGTTTATTTGGGCCTTTCCTTGTATTGAGTCCACCGTTGTTGTGCAATTTTTTGGTGATCTGGATGTTGTTTAAACTGTTCAGTTTTTATAAAAGCAACGATGCCAAATCAGCAGCTTATGACCTGGGGATGATTGCGGCAGTAGGGTCGATCATTTACCTGCCCTTTATTTATATGTTCCTGGCCATTTGGATAGCACTTATCCTGTTCAGGCCCTTTAACTGGCGCGAGATGGTAGCAGGTATAATGGGTTATGCCACCGTATTTTTTTTCCTGGCAGTATTTTACTATTTGAACGACAGTCTCGGTCAATTGTACGATATCTGGAAACCACTTGGGACAAAATTCCCGGATAGCATCAACATCAACTATTACGATTACCTGGTACTTATCCCTGTAATTGTGATTTTATTGCTTTGTTTTGTTACCCTGCAAAAAAACTTCTTTAAAAGCTACGTACAAATACGGAAGTCGTTCCAGCTTTTATTTGTTATTTTTTTAATTACCGGGCTTTCGTTTTATGTAAAATCACCATTTAATTTAAACCACTTTTTGTTGTGTACCATCCCTGCTGCTGTGTTTTTTTCTTACTATTTTTTATACGCGAGGGTAAAATGGTTTTACGAAACTTTGTTTCTTTTGCTGTTGATCAGCATTATCTACTTCCAGTTTAACACTTTTTAACTTTTACATTCGTTCAATTCACAGCTGTTATATTAGTTTTGTATCATGAAATTTGGCGTAGTTATATTTCCGGGTTCTAATTGTGATGAAGATATCATCTACGTATTAGAAAAAATAATGGGTCAGCAGGTGGTGCGGTTATGGCATAAGGACCATGATTTACAGGGCGCTGAGTTTATTGTTTTACCAGGCGGCTTCTCATTCGGCGATTATTTGCGCTCGGGCGCGATAGCCCGCTTCTCACCTATTATGCAGGAAGTAATACAATTTGCGGCAAAAGGCGGATTTGTATTCGGTATATGTAACGGGTTTCAGATTTTAACTGAAGCTGGGTTGTTAGCCGGTGCATTGCTTCATAACGAGAACCGTAAGTTTATTTGTCGTAACGTTTATACACAAGCTCAAACTTCAAATTCATTAATCACTTCGCAGATCGATCCGCAACGGGCGTTAAAAATACCAATTGCACATGGCGAAGGCAATTACTTTGCGGATGCAGATGTGTTAAAATCGCTTTATGATAACGACCAGGTGTTATTTAAGTATTGCAATGAATCGGGCATCATAACTCCCGAATCAAACCCTAACGGCTCACTGGACAATATTGCGGGCATTTGTAATTTAGAAAGAAACGTATTCGGCTTTATGCCGCATCCCGAACGTGCAGCTGACCCGTTGGTGGCTAATGAGGATGGCATGGCGATTTTTGAATCTATATTATCGTTGGTTAAGGCCTGATGGCGAATTTGGTTATTGATATTGGCAATACCTACACAAAACTTGCTGTTTTTAACAATAATGAGTTGCATCATTTTGAACAATATCAAACCGTTGATACTGATACAATAAATAAGTTTCTGACCGATTATGAAATTAGTAAAGCCATTGTTTCATCTGTAAAAAATGAAAACGAAGAATGGCAGGTTACATTGGGACAGAAAATTCCATTGGCATATTTCGATGCAGGTTTTACAAAAGGTATAGTTAGCCATTATTTAACGCCCGAAACACTTGGTGTTGACAGGCTGGCGGCTGTGATGGGGGCGCATTATTTATATCCTGATAAAAACAACATGATTATCGGCGGCGGAACCGCAATAACTTACGATTATGTTGATGTAGAGGGCAATTATTCTGGAGGCAGTATATCGCCGGGATTAAATATGCGTTATAAAGCTTTAAATTATTATACATCTGGTCTACCCTTAGTTGATACAGATAAAAGCTTTACGGCAAGCTTTGGTAACGACACCGAAAGTGCAATCCGTTCGGGGGTACAAAACGGTATAAAATACGAGTTAACGGGCTTTATAGAAAGCTATAAAAAAGACGGGGACGAGCCCAATATTATACTTAGCGGCGGCGACAGTATTTTTTTTGATACGCTGTTAAAAAATAGCATCTTTGCCCCCTATATTAAAATTGAGCCTTACCTGGTTCTAAAAGGATTAAATGCGGCCATACAAAACTATAATGATTAAATTTACAAAGGTTCTTATCATATTTTTTCTTGCTGTTATTGCATTCAGAGCAAAGGCGCAATCAACCCAGGGTACTGCCGTAACAAGTTCACCTTATTCAAGGTATGGTTTAGGTGATATCGATCCGATTTTATTGCCGCAGAATGCTGCTATGGGTGGCATTGCAACAGCGGTGAATAAAATCAGCGGTTATAATAGTATAAACCCCCTTAATCCGGCATCATACGGAACCATAAATTTCACCACTATCGACGCGGGTATTAGCGCCAGCTTCTTTAATTTAAGCCAATCAAATTCGTCAGGTTCGGGTACATTAAGCACCAACAGTTCAGCTTTTAGGCTCAGCCATGTTGCATTCGCTTTCCCGGTTACCAGGCACTCGGCATTCAGTTTTGGTTTATTGCCTTATAGTTCTTTGGGCTACAACTACAAAGCCTCGTTTACACGTAACGGCATGAGCGGTACATCAGGGTCCGTTGATACTACTATAACCAATATTTATTCCGGTAACGGCAGTCTGTCAAAAACATATTTAGGTTACGGCATCGGCTTAGGAAAACATTTGCTGATTGGGGCAAATGTGTCATTCATTTTTGGCAATTTGACCCAATACACCTCAACAGAATTACCCACCGATGTATTGCCAGGCGGTTTTGATACGAGGGATGAAAAAAGCGATAGCGTACATGGTTTTAGCTATGATTATGGCGTTCAATATTCGATCGATTTCGGCGACACTAAACACCTTATTCTTGGATATTCAGCATCAACGGCTTCAAATCTCAATACTACGACCAGCCATGTGGTAAGTAATTATAACTATGATGCGCAGGGCAATGAAAATATTGCCACAGACTCGCTGGAAAATCAACAAGGCACTAAAAATAAAATTCACCTTCCGCAGGTAAATCATTTTGGTGTCTCCTTTCAAAACGGTGCTAAATTTTTGATCGGTGCCGACTATACCATAGGCAAATGGTCAGATCTCAGCATCGACGGGGTAAACCAGGGGTTGCAGGACAGCAAAACTTTTAATGTAGGTGGCCAGTTTACACCAGATATTAACGCGCTTCACAGCGTTTGGTTGCGGACGGACTACAGGCTTGGTTTCATATATGATCAAACCTATTTAAATTTAAATAACACCAACATTAACAAGTACGCGGTTACATTTGGTTTTGGCATTCCCCTGGCACCTAATAATACAAGTTTCTACAAAATCAACATTTCAGCCGAGTTGGGAAAACGTGGCACCCTCGAGAACTCGCTGGTAAAGGAAAATTATTTTAACCTGCGTTTAGGTTTCACGCTTAACGACAAATGGTTCCAACGGTTTAAATTCGAATAGTTTGTGATGTATAGTCGGGCAAAAAAGCAACGAAGTTTATATTTGCCGGCACTGTTTATTTGCATGCTGATGCTAAACGCATGCGAAAACTCTTTAAACGACATCCAGAAAATTGCATCGAAGGAAGAAGAACGTCCAATTTCCCGGTCAACCGGTGTGGATGTGATCTATAGCGATTCTGCGAAAGTTAAGGCGCACATGACCACCCCGCTGATGATCGAGTATAACGATACCACTAAGCCATACACCGAAATGCCTAAAGGGGTTAAGATCATTTTTTACGACGAAAATCTTGGAGAAAAAGGGGTAATTACATCTGATTACGCGCTACGGCGAGACAAAGAGAATATCATTGAATTCCGGAAAAATGTGGTAGCATCAAATGCTGAGGGTGAAACGTTTAAATCGGAAGAACTAATATACGATCAGACAGCGAAAAAACTATCCTCCACCAAGCCTGTACAGATAACCATGACAAATGGGAATATTATGGATGGAACAGGCTTTAACAGCAACGAAAGTTTGTACCCCTGGCATATCGATCAATCAACGGGAGTGTTCCATGTAACGGAAAATCAGCCAACGGCCGGGCACTAGTTTTATGTATAATTTTGTATTATAGAATTTTACTAAAAATTGTATCTTGCGCCCTCTTTTTAATATTATAAATAATTGTAAACGTATATGGGTATTATGAGTTTTTTGCGCGACCGAATGGGTAAGATTGTCGCATTTCTTATCGGGTTCGCGCTGCTTGCTTTCATTATTGGTGAAGTAGTTAGGTCGGGCGGGTCATTTTTCAGGGACGATCGTAATATGCTGGGAGAAGTCAGCGGTGAAAAGATAGCTTATGATGAGTTTAATAAGAATGTAGAAACCAATAGTCAGCAATTCAGGCAAAACGGCCAGAATACTATGACACCTCAAATTACTGCTTATGTTCAGGAAAACACCTGGAACCAGATGGTGACCGAAACCATCCTTCAAAAAGAAGCTGAAAAATTGGGTTTGGTAGTTGGCGATGATGAAGTAAGATCGATGGAAAGCGGTAATACGGCTAACCCGCAAATTGTTCAGGCCTTCGGTGATCCGCAAACTGGCAAAGTAGACGTAAACAAGCTGAACGATTTTTTGAATAAACTGCCAACCCTTAGTGCTGATATGAAGCAACAATGGGCCGACTTTATCACACATATGATCGATGGCAGAATTTCTGAAAAATACATTTCCCTGATAACCAATGGACTATATGTTAATTCTTTAGATGCTAAAGATGATTACGAGGCAAAAAACAAGCTGGTTAATTTTAAATATGCATCGTTAGAATATGCGTCCGTACCGGATAATAAGATCACAGTTACTGACGACGATTATCAGAGTTACTATGATGAAAATAAGGCAAAATTTGTGGCTCAACAGGACGAGAGAACTTTTGACTACGTGAGCCTTAACGGGTCGCCTACTAAAGATGATACCGCGGCAGTAAAAAAACAAGCGGATAAATTAGCCGCTGATTTTAAGGCAAGTACAAACGATTCGTTGTTTGTACAAATAAACGCAGAAACTAAAACCCCTTTAACCTTTCAGCACAAAGGACATTTGGATCCAAAACTGGATTCAGTGATGTTTGACGCTCAAAAAGGATTTATTTATGGCCCGTATGTATCAGGCGGCAGCTACAAAATTGCAAAGCTTACCGATGCGCACGTCGAGTCTGACTCGGTTAAAGCCCGCCATATTTTAATAGATGCTAAAACAATAGGTGTCGATAAGGCAATTGCCAAAGCCGATTCTATTAAAAAATTGATTGAAGGTGGCCGGTCATTTGCCGACCTTGCTAATTTTTACTCCATTGATAAAGGTTCAGCAGTAAAAGGTGGTGAACTGGGCATGATCGGACGCGGTACAATGGTAGCCCCGTTTGAAGATGCAATATTTAGCGGCAAAAAAGGTGATCTAAAAGTGGTTACCACGCAATTTGGTGTTCACCTGATACAGATAGAGGACCAAAAAGGATCGTCGAAAGTAGTCAAAGTGGCTGTAGTTGACCTCCCTATAAAATCGAGTACGGCTACACAAACATTGGTTTACAGCAAAGCCCAGCAGCTTTTGGGTGCGCTAACCAAAGACAATTTTGATGCAGAGGTTAAAAAAGCCGGCCTGCAGAAAAAAACAGCTACTGATGTTAAAGGCACTGCTGCATCGTTCCCTGGTGTTGAAAATGCGCGTGAGATAGTACGATGGGCTTTTAATGCTGATTTAGGTGATTTTTCTGATAAGGTTTACACTAGTGGCGATCAGTATATTATTGCTCACTTAACTCAAATTAAACACAAAGGCATCTTACCGCTCGAAGACGTAAAAAAACAAATCGAGGCAGCAGTTAAAAATAAAGTAAAAGCTAAGTTGTTGACCGATAAATTTCAGGCTGCGCTAAACGGCGCTTCTTCTATCGACCAGGTTGCTCAAAAAACAGGATCGAAAGTTGTTCCGGTACAGAATATCGTGTTTGCTAATCCGATACTTCCCGGTGCTTCAGCAGAATACGCGCTGGTGGGTACTATATTCGGATCGCAACCTAATAAAATTTCGAAACCGGTTGAAGGTCAGCAGGGAGTTTATGTCTTTATAGTTGACAGCTTTACTAAACCTGCGCCATTACTTAATGCAGTTAAAATAAAAGAACAACTTGGCCAGGCTATAATGCAAAGTGCCGATCAGCAGATATTCCAGGCGCTTAAAGACAAGGCTAACATAAAAGATTACAGAGCAAAGTATTTATAGTTTAGTAGCTGCCATTTAAAAGTAAAAAAGAACAAAGTTGTTAGGTATAACCACGCTGGTAACTAAAGGCAAAGTATTCTAACAAAAAATTAAAGTAATTTTGTATCCGGTAATAGCGTTATAGCCATTACCGGATTTTTTGTTTTCGTAATAATGGATATACAGGAAAATATAGTAAATAAGGTTGCCCAAAGTGGGTTGGTTACTTTAGACCCCGCTGCGTTTTACCCTGTTGGCGACCGCGTGGTTTATGATATTAAAGATAATTTGTTCCAGGGTCTTATTT
The DNA here is from genome assembly GCA_964657275.1 of uncultured Mucilaginibacter sp. Taxonomy (GTDB): domain Bacteria; phylum Bacteroidota; class Bacteroidia; order Sphingobacteriales; family Sphingobacteriaceae; genus Mucilaginibacter. The sequence continues at coordinate 25,036 of CAZZUU010000009.1, forward strand.
TACGTGAAAAGGATTTCCGGGAATTTGTAAAGGAGCACGACTGGACACAATACGAGGGCAAGAATGTGGGTATAACCTGCTCTGCCGATGCCATTGTACCTGCATGGGCCTACATGTTGCTGGCTAACCGCCTGGCACCTTACGCCCGCGAAGTGGTGTTTGGCGATGCCGACATTTTAGAAACCGTACTCTTTGTAAAAAGCATCGCAAAAATGGATACCGGGCAATACCGCGATCAGCGAATTGTGATAAAAGGATGCGGAGATATTCCTGTACCTGTTTCAGCTTATGTTGAGTTGACCAAAAAACTTACCCCGATTGTGAAAAGCCTGATGTTTGGCGAACCGTGTTCTACTGTACCCATTTACAAAAAGAAGGATTAGTTTGGTTTAAGCCAAAAGCTTTGAACCTGCAATTATAAATGAAAAAAAGCCTTTTTATATCCTTCTTTTTGATCGTAGCTGTTTGCAGGTGCTTTAGCCAGGGTGATATAAAAATAGTGGAGCCGGTTTTCAAGGCCGGCGAGCAATTGAGCTACAAATTAAAATACGGATTTTTTACCGGCGCCGAAGCCAATTTACGCGTTGAAGAAACGGATAAAAAATTTGAGGGTCACCCCGCCTACCACATTATTGCCGATGGCAAAACGGCAGGCACATTTGATATTTTTTACAAGGTACGCAACCGTTACGAAACCTATATCGATCAAACAACGTTGCTGCCCTATTTCTATACTGAAAATCGCCGCGAGGGGAGCTATAAACATACCGACAATGTGACCTTTGATCACAAGGAAGACAAAATCACTGCAGCAAAAGGTGTGTATCCGTTTAAAGGGGATGTATTTGACTTTTTATCGGCCTATTATTTTTCGCGGAGCATTGATATCTCCAAAATCCATGTCGGCGATAAGTTTGAGCTGCCCTATTTTTTAGAGGATGGCATACACACCCTCGGTATCACATATATGGGAAAAGAAAAAGTAGAATGTGTACTAGGCACCTTTAATTGCCTTAAATTTAGCCCGACGATCATCCCCGGAAGGATATTCAAAAAAAACAGTAAATTATACCTTTGGATAACCGACGATAAAAACCGTATACCTGTAAAGGCGCACGTAGAGCTTGTTGTTGGCAGCATTACAATGGATTTAACAGCGGCTAAAAATGTAAAATACCCATTAAACCCGATTAAACAGTAGAGAAAAGAGTCAGGAGTCAAGAGACAAGAGTCAAGAGATTGAATTTATAATTACGAAAGGCCAGGAAGTTATTACGGCATTGCAATATAATTTGGTTGTTGCTTATCTTGATTCTTGCATCTTGACTCCTGGTTCTACTAGATACTTGATACTAATTAAGAAAATATGATAGAAGTTGGCAGCACATTACTTCATGAAGATGTGGTAAAAGAGAATTTTGTATGTAACCTGAATAAGTGCAAAGGTGCATGTTGTCTTGAAGGTGATTCGGGTGCGCCGTTGGATGCTGATGAACTGGATATACTAAATGATATTTACCCGAAGGTAAAACCCTTTATGACGGCAAAAGGAATTGCTACCGTTGAAAAGGTGGGTACTTATGTTACCGATTTTGAAGGCGACTATACTACGCCATGCGTTGATGTGAACAAGGAATGCGCCTACGTAATATGGGAAAATGGCATTACCAAATGTGCTATTGAAAAGGTCTACGAACATGGCGTTATCGATTGGAAAAAACCGATCTCGTGCCACTTATACCCTATCCGCATTACCAAATACCCCGAATTTGATGTATTGAATTACGACCGGTGGAGCATTTGCAGCCCGGCCTGTTCTTTTGGTGACGAGCTTAAGGTACGCGTACATGAGTTTTTAAAAGCACCGCTAATCCGCAAATACGGCGAAGAATGGTATGAGGAATTAGAAAACCAGGTGGCAGGGCTTTAACATATCAAATTAGCCTAACCTAAACTCTAATCTCTAATCTCTATTTCACACTCTTCTTGAGCACAATAAAATAACCTGCAATAAATACAACGACTGCAATGATAAGGCTCACCCAAATTTCTTTGGTGAACAAGTCGATAGCCATTTGTGGCGATGCCCCGGGCTTTTGTTTAGCATGTATTGCGTTCATATTTAAAGCGAGCATGGGGTGCGAGTAAGGAAACAGGTAAGCATATTTCCAGGCATTCCCTACTAAAATTGCAGCTGTTATCGTACATATAAAACCAACACCCATCGGCTTTAAAAAATCGCGGAACAAAAGACTTAATAAAAACTGAATAGAAAGTATACCTAACGAAGATAGGAAGAGTTTTAGATATATCTGTACCAGGCTGCCTGCCATGTTATAGTCATTAAATTTCAGTTGCGGCTTTAACACGCCTAATAAATCACCAAAACTGATGGTAAAAAGCACAAATAACAGCAGGCATAAAAAAATTAAAAATAACGCGTATAAATATTTGGCTGCATAAACTGAAAGTTTCGATATCGGCAGACTAAAAAGCGTTTTCCACGTATCCGCTTTATGTTCAATGCTGTTTACAGAATAGGCGATAAAAACTATAAGCATAGGTAGTAGTAACGATCCCATCACCACTAAAATGGCACCTGAGAATTGCGCCCAAAGTACCATACCCGGTTCATTAGCAAGCTTGGCACTGTTACTGAAAAATCCAATAAATATGAGTGAGCAAAGCAACAGCGGCAAAATAACGGCGCTCCAAAAGCCCGCTGTTTTGCGCGTCTTATAAAATTCGGAGCGGAACGATAATATAAATCCTTTCATGGCTTAGGCGTTTTGAGTGATCGACAGAAATAACTTTTCCAAATCCTTCTGCTGCTTATTTATACTGTACACTGCATAGCCATTTTGGTTAAGCAGGGCGTTAACGCTGCCCATATCTTGTTTGGAACTATAGGGAATATATAAATGATGTTGATTTACATCGGTAATGGTATAATTATTACGCTTTAAAAAATTAGCCGCATCGGCAGTGTTTTCGGTTTCTATCTGCACCAGGGGCTGGCTTAACGCATCTAAATCTTTTACACTGCCCTGGAACATCAATTCACCATGGTTAATAATACCAACATGGGTAGCCATACGCTCAATTTCAGACAACAGGTGGCTCGATATAAAAACTGTTTTCTGATGTTCATTAACCAGGCGGATCAGCAATTCGCGTATCTCGATAATCCCATTCGGATCAAGTCCATTGGTGGGTTCGTCAAGTATCAATAACTTAGGGTCAGACAAAAGGGCCAAAGCTATGCCGAGCCGCTGTTTCATACCCAATGAATATTGCCCGGCTTTTTTATTGGCTGCCTGGGTTAAATGTACCAAGGTCAGCATTTCGTCTACCCGCTTTTTGGGTATCTGCAAAAGCAGCGCCCGGTTCAGCAGGTTTTCTTTTCCCGTAAGGTGCAAATAAATAGCAGGCTGCTCTATGAGTGATCCTATTTGTGAAAGAATTTTGATGCGGTTGCTTTGCAGTTCGTCACCAAAAATGTGAATACTGCCTTCCTGCGTTTGCAACAGGTTTAATAAAAGTTTTATGGTTGTGGTTTTGCCTGCGCCGTTAGGGCCTAAAAAACCATATATGCTGCCTTCAGCAACCTGTAATGAAAGTGATTTTACTACGGTTTGATTGCCGAAATTAAAGGTTAACCCTTCGGTGCGGATTACCATAATTTTTCTTTTGCAATAGAGCAAACCGTTTTAACCAATCCTACACTTTTATAAAAAAGTGAAGTTGCCTTCACCGACGAGCCAACTATGCCCCTGCTTTT
>CAZZUU010000010.1:0-28124 GCA_964657275.1 uncultured Mucilaginibacter sp.
AACAAAGAAAACCATCATTAGCCCAAGAATTACCTTTTTATAGGTTTTAACGTCGCCTAAGATGAGCGTCAGGCATAACAATGCGGCCGCGGCCATATTAAACGCAAAAACTACTGGATCGGAAAAGATGCCAAATTTACGCATGTGGCCATTGATAAAAAGCAGGCTAATCCTTAACGGATCGGCTGTAAGCCAAGCCTTTTGATAAGGTAAAAAGCCAATGTTTTCCTGCTGAAATGCCGATAACGCACCTATCATGCATAAGCCGAGCCATATTAATATTATTGTTTTAATAAACGCCTTGGACCGAATGTGAAAAACAAATACAAAATAAAGCAGCATAATAAAGGCTATTGTACGCACGGTATATAACCAAGCCAGCCGGGATGCAGCAACCGGATTGAAAAACTCAAGCAGGTTAAAGGCAAGCCATATAATAATGAAATAGGCTATCGGGTCTTTAAAATAATCCCATCGTTTCTCGTTTTTCTGTTTTATGAAAAACCCCAGGATAAGCAGATAGGTAAAAACATCCATCACGAGGCCTATTGGAGTTATTTCGGGCAAAAAACGTGAGAGATCGTTAATGCTGAATGATAAGATAATAAAAACAATTATCCCGAATTGTGGGTAAGCAACGGTGCCAATTATTAGAGGAACTGCTACAATTATCGCAGCAAGTATACCGCCTATTACAATCCCCTTAGTTGCAATTATTAAACCAGCTATTAACGAAGCAACAACTGCAAAAACTACTACTAACGGACTTGAAAATTTTTGAGTGATTAGCCTGTTCCAAAAAGCATTTCGATGCGTATCGTTTTTGATCGGGTCATGTCGCATTGATTGTTCAGAAAATAATTAAAAAAATAGAATTTTGAAGAACCAAACAAAAACACTGATAAAAGCGACAATAACGGCGGCATTAAAGCAACGTCTGTCAAAGGTCGATAATGTTTTTATCGGGTTAACCGGTTTTCCCTGGTATTCAATTTTCATTATTTACAATTAAATCCAATAAAAAGTAACAAAATAGTCTGGGGAGCTATTATCTTCTTTTCGGCATGTTTATCACCGCTTTATTGAGCACCCATCCACCAAATTTGTTGTGCAGGCTTTTCAGAAAATCAATATACTGATTTTGCGATGTTAAAATACTTTTGTTAGCCTCATAAATAGCTACTGCTTTGTTCGCAAATAATATCCATTCTTTGGCCTGATTTAAAGCATCAAGCGGAGGCAGATCAATTAAAATAATATCAAATTTTGATTTTAACTCTTCAAATTCACTTTGAATATGTTTTTCACTGTTAACTTCTAATATGGTAACATCTTCACCACGGTTGCCTAAAACCGTGATAGCGCCACTTCTTTCCAGGTAGGTCCGGTTTCTAAAATAATCCTCAAGGTATAGTTGGGGCTGTAAAGTTTGGGTAATAGTTGGGTTATTAAAATTGCCGTCAATCAGCAGCACTTTCTTGTTAATTGCCGCGTAAGAGTAAGCCAAACTTGTAGCCAACAAGGTTTTTCCTTCATGCTGGGCCATACTTGTTATAGCCAGTATCTTTTCGCCTTTAAGTTCCTGATCAATCTCAAACCTTATTGATCTTAGCAACTCCCTGAATTGCTGCATTTTGTGTCGGTTTTCTACATCCCACAGCTTGGTAAGGTCAGGTTCAGGGCCGCTTATCAGGTTTAACGAGCCAAGTAAAGGTAATTGAGTGCGATTAACCAGGTCGAGCGGTTGCTTAATATTATCATCAATATAAAATAGTACAAATAATATCAATATGCATATAACAAAAGTGGTTATTCCGGCTAACGCAATAAGTATCATTTTTTTCGACGGTTGTGCTACGTCGGGCGTAGCCACCTCAACTTGTTGCAGCTTGATCGAAAAATTTGATTGCAGGTTGGTTGCATTATATTTATTCAACACATCAAGATATTCCTTGCTGGCGATGTCAATATCAAATTCGTATGTTTTTACAGTCGCGTCAAAAGGCACCAGCCTTTCAAATTTGGCATAAAGGTCTTTTAGTTCCCTATCAATTGATTGCACGCTGTATTTCGCCAAATCCCTTGATACTTCAAGCGTCATCTTCTCGCGCACCAGGTCGTCTTTGGCAACCAGTGGGTTGGTAATGTATTTGTCAGAACTGGAATTTATTTGCTCGCTCAACTGTAGTTGCAGCGAATCTAAAGAGGGTTTATATTTAGGGTTAAAACCGCTGTGAACGTATTCATCATTTAAAACGTGTATCTGTTCCTCGGTATTGGTTATAGCCTGGTTGTATGGGCTCATTGTCGATTCAATGTACCTTCTGTCCTTTGGATTAAATTTTGCATCTACATTTTTTATCGCGCCATCGTATGACAGTTCATCCTTTTCAGCCTGTTGTTTTTTATCGGTATAAACCAAAATCTGCGCAAATATAGATTTGGATTGTTCATCTAAATTTAAGATACCATTTTTGATCTTATATTGTTGTAACTCATCCTTTTTTGTATTAAGGGCGTCTCTTTTTTCGGCTAATAAGTTTGAGAGAAATGTTACCGCATTTGATTCATTTCTCTTAACATTCACTGAATAATAGGTAATGAATTCCTTACAAAGGGAGTTTACTACAAATGCAGACAGGTAAGGGTTTTCCGACGTATAAGTTACCGATATAAAATCGCTTTCGCCGTCGCGTTCAATTTCCAGGTCTTTTCTTAATGACCGTTCGTCATAATGCATGGAAATAAGCAACTCATTTAAACCATTTTCATCTTTATTATAAAGCGAAAGCGGTTCTCCTACCTGCAATTTATTCCGGTAAACAACAAGAGCATGTTGTATGGCAGCTGGTGTTAAATTTTTAAATTCGTGGTTAAGGTGCCTGAAAGGGGAGGGACTGCTCAGGTCGTGGATTATCAGTTCATAAGAAACCTGGTCGATCAGTTTCTTGAGCTTAATGATCTCCGTAAGGTTACTAAACTCGCGTACGATCTCGTCTTCCTGAGCATTCGGAGTATTGTCTTTATCTAAAAGGTGCCTTGAGGCGTCAACGATACCGGTTGCTATCTGAGTGGTTGAAACGTATTCGTCGGAAAGATTTTTTACGGCGAAGTAAGCTACAACTAACACCACGAGCGGGATGATAATTAGTAAATAGAGGTACTTCCGTAAAAGTGTTAAAAAAGCAGATAGTTCCATTATTTATTGAATGCTCTCCAGCCTGGTACCTAAAAGTTCCTCAAGGTTAGTTTTGGCCGTAAATACCGCCAATTCAGCCTGTACCCTAAATGAATTTTGATTATACAAATTCGTCAATGCCTCATTATAAACCTGGAAAGTAGTTTCTCCTTTTTCAAAAGTGTGCTTAAGCTGTTTAACGGCCGTTTGGGCATCAAGCACGGCATTTACCCTGCCGCGCAGTTCGGCCTGTGCGCTGATGTAAGCAAAATAAAAACGCTTTACCTGAGCCTCCAGGCTTAATAGATATTCCGCCTGTTGTTGTTCAGCAACCTTTACTGATTCATGTGCATTATGAATAGTGTAGGGCCTTTCAAAAAGCGAACCGAGACTAACCGAAGCTACTAATTGATAGCCTTTAAAAATTGTGGGCGTTGTTAAATTAATAGACGATTGCGGGCTGTAAATGTAAGAGGCACTAAAAGCATCAAGCCAACCAAAGTTTGATTGGTGGTAAGTGCTTACGGCAATGTTTGTTTGATGTTCAAGAACCTTTACGTGCGGGTAATTTTCTTTTGCAGCCGCTATCAATTTTTCGAGATACGGGTAAGAGAGATCCTGAAAAACGGTCTCTTGTGCGTATATGTTCCGGGCTGAAAGTAAAATGAAAAGGCTAAAGCAAAAAAACTTTAATTTATAACTCATTGGTTTAAACTTTTTCTTTCTGGAGCATCGCCGGCACAGTTTTCACAAGGATTTTTAGGTCAAGCCACAACGAATAGTTGGTGGCGTAATAATTATCTAATTTTTTTCTCTCAAGTTCAGACATCTCTGATTTTCCGCGCTTCGTGATCTGCCATAAGCCTGTTAACCCGGCAGGGCCCAAAAAGCGCATCGACCATTCGTTTGATGTAAGCATTTCGGCCTCATAAACCGGCAATGGCCTGTTACCAACCAATGACATATGCCCTAACAAGATATTGAATAACTGTGGCAACTCGTCCAAGCTCGAATTTCGTAAAAATTTGCCGAGTTTGGTTACACGCGGATCGTCTTTTATTTTAACAAATGCGGCTTTAGTGCCCCCATCCTCTATTGCGTACTGATTTTGTGTGGATAACTCGACCAGTAATTTATCAGCATCGGTGCGCATTGACCTGAATTTATAGAAATCAAATACTTTATAGCCGGTTCCAACACGTTTGCTTTTGTAAATTATCGGCCCTTTGGAGCCTAATTTGATGGCCAGAACGATCATCAGCATAATTGGCGAAAATGCCAGGATCATGCCTCCGGAAATAACTACGTCCAAAAAACGCTTTCCAGGTGGCATGTGATATACGATGTCAACTTCTTTCGAAATCTCTATCAGTTTTGGTTTGATTAATTTAAATCTTACTAAAAAATTTAATCGTTCGCGTAAATCCGAAAGTGAAAACGGATAGATGTAAAAATCATGCACTTTTAATTGCATGGCTTTTTGCCGGAGACCTTTATCGTTCGACATAGAAATGAGAACGATAATCACCCCATTGAAAAGAAAGTTCTTTTTGATGCGTTCAATCAGCGAAAAGCATTCGCCGGCTTCATCAACCTCTAGCAGAATAATTTCGGGAATAGATAATATGGATTGATTGCCCATATAACCTTCCAATTCGACTAATGAATCGTTGAGGATTATTTGAAAATATTTGTTAAGTTCCGTTGATACCAAATCTCTTAATTCCAACCCCGCGTATGCTATTCGGGTATGCGAACCGGCACTTTCATTCCATTCAGTTGCTATGGGATGTGTCATAAATACTAAGTACTTTGCTTATAGCTGATTTTAAAGATGTGGGATTAAACGGTTTTGGTATATAGGCGTCAACCTGAAAAGGCATTTTGCTAACCTGGGCATCCAAATCATAAGCTGCCGATAGCATGATAATAGGTATATCGCGGAACAGACCACTGATTTTAACATTTTTTATAAAAGATTGTCCGTCAAAATATGGCATTTGCAGATCAGAAATAATTAATTCAGGAATGTTTCCATCTTCTAACCATGAAAATGCATCGATGCCATTGTTTCTTACTACCACCTCGTAGTCTTTTGATAGAATGAAATTCAGAAGCCTTAAAATGCTTAGATCATCATCAACGATTAGGATTCTTTTTTTCATTTGCGAGCAATCTGATCTGTAAATTAGATTTAACCTGATTACGTATTTTCCAAGCAAAAAGTTTGAAAAAAAGACTTAAGACCGATTAACTTTTAATTACATAATTTAAAACCTTACGACTATTATTTATTGTAATGCAGTTTTTTGTTTAAAAATACTTAAATCCATTCAATATTTCGCATTTATTTTGCATTATTTATTTAAATATTGCAATTAAAGTATAGTCTATTTAATAAATTTTAACGATTTTATTTTAATATTAAGTTAAGGGATATTAATCCTTTTGTTAAAATCACTTTCAAAAAAGCACAACTTTTTTATTAGCGGACTGTAGGCAAGGCTCGCAATATATTGATGATCGGCCTTAAAACTGTTAAGCAGCCAATTTTTCACCGATGATATAATGTCGCCGGGGATGGTATGAACGCCTGGCAAACCGGGCAACAATTCGATATTATCCACCAAACCTTTGCCTGTTGCCTTTATTAAGGCTTCTTTACGTGTCCACAAAGTAAAAAAGCTTTCTACAGAGGCGTTTTGTTTAATATGTTCTGCTTCGCTGTTACTAAAATAGTCGTCCATAATATCCTGATAATTAAACTTATGGTCAATAAACTCGATATCTGCACCTACTTCGGTATCCGCCACCGATAGTAATATACGATCACTTGAGTGCGACAGATTGAAATGAATCACTTTTTTTTCCAGACCTAATATAAAAGGTTTCTTATTGGCTTCCGTGCCGAACCTAATAGCGGCAGGTGGTTGTTGCAAATATTTTCCCAGGATTGTTCGGACCGCACCGCGGGTGACTATATAGCGGTTTTTATCGGCAGTGTGAAAAAACCTGTTAGCGGCCGCAATTTCTTGAGGCAGCATGATCGACAGGAAATCATCGAGAAACAATAAATTGGAGCTTACATTTATTTTCCAGGTATCAACGCTATCATTTATCTCGAAATTGCAGGTATTTGAATTAGCCCACAATATATGATCAAAATGCCCGGTTGTAATTTTAATGAGGCCCATATTGCTGTTAACCATTAAACAAAAAAGCAGCGAAGATTTAAAAATTTCGCCGCCTGTGTTTTCACTTTATTTAACGCAAGTTACTTTTTTACAGCATCATTAAGACACTTTTGTAAAACTTCCGCGAATATTTCATCATTCGGCGGCCTGAATATGGTATTGTGCTCGCCGGGGATTTTATGAATATTAACACCATCTAATGCGTATGGTTGCCAGCCAAGAAACTCAAAATCGTCCATATAAAAAGTACGGTTCTCGGCTCTGAAAACTTCTATTGTAATATTTTGAGGTTTCAATTGATAATGTTTCTCGGCATACTCATTCATCTCATCAATTTTGTTTGAATAGCCAAAAAAGCCGGGCTGATTTTGATCCTTGCCGTATTTTAATTTCCAATAAGCTCTTATAATTTTTCGTTTTATAGAAATGTGCTTGTCGCTGATGGTGTTTTTGAAACCATTGCTGAAGGTAAAAGTATGCCACACTCTTTTTACGAAAAAACGAGACCTTTTAAACATTTTAACCATCCAGGGATCATAAAACGGCGAGCGATAGGCATAGGTATCAAACATGGCCAGCATTTTTACTTCCTTGCCAGAGGCTTTAAATTGCCGGGCCATTTCGTAAGCAATGATACCACCGAAAGAATAGCCTGCAAGTGCGTATGGGCCATTAGGATTTTGTTCCTGTATCGACTGGATGTAATGCGCTGCAATATCTTCAATACTGCTCAAAGGCTCATCTACTCCGTTAAGGCCTTTGGCCTGTAAACCATATACAGGTTGATCTGGCGACATGCCCATTGCTAGCGTATTAAACAACAACACATTTAACCCGGCTCCGTGAACCATGTAAAGCGGCATTTTAGTTCCTTCAGGTTTTATCGGAACAAGCGAATTCCACGCGTCCGATTTTGCACCTGAGGCTAGCAATGTTGCCAGCTTTTCAATTGTTGATGTTTCAAATAAAGCAGAAAGGGGCAGCCGTTTACCTGTTTCTTTTTCGATTCGGGTCATGACTTGTACTGCTATGAGCGAGTGACCGCCCAATTTGAAAAAATTATCGTAAATACTTATTTTTTGGATGCCCAAAAACTCAATCCAGATAACGGAAACGAGTTTTTCAAGATCGGTACGCGGAGCTACATATTCGCCTCCGGTATCGGCTATTGATGCACCATGTTTAGATAATGCTTTTTTGTCAATTTTTCCGTTAGGAGTTAACGGCATTACCGGTACAAATATAAAGCTATCTGGTATCATATACTCAGGCAGCGACGTTTTTAATTCGTTTTTCCAGGTTTCAGCCTGTTCCGAGGTATTAATTGTTTCGTTTTCGCCATCAGCAACAACAAAAGCAACCAGTTTATTGATGCCGGAGTTGTCGGCCACAGCAATAACTACAGCTTCTTTAACGCCTGTGTTATTTGCCAGTTGGAATTCTATTTCGCCGGTTTCTATACGATAACCTCTTATTTTCACCTGGGCGTCGGCACGTCCCAAACACTCAATTTCGCCGTCATCCCAAAATTTACCCAAGTCGCCGGTGCGGTACATGTTGCTTCCCGGCCGTTTTGCAAACGGATCGGCAATAAACTTCTCTACTGTTAATTCAGGCCTGTTTAAATAGCCTTTTGCAACGCCTTCGCCGCCGATGTAAATTTCACCGACTACGCCCGGAGGCAGTGGTCTTAAATATTTATCTAAGATGTAAATAAAGGTATTATCAATAGGGTGCCCGATGGATATGATCCTGTCTGCGGCTTTTACCTGTTTTATTGTGGACCATACGGTAGTTTCGGTAGGGCCATATACGTTCCACAAAGAACTTGCACGAGGCAAAACCCGGCTCGCGAGCTCCAATGGCAAAGCTTCGCCCCCGCAAATTACTTTTATAGGGGTTGTTTCATCCCAGCCGGCTTCCAGCATTATTCTCCATGTGTAAGGCGTGGCCTGCATCACAGTTACCTTTTCCTGCTTAATAATGTCGAGCAAAACACGGCCGTCTTTTGACGCTTCGGCATCAGCAATAATTATTTCCGCCCCGGTTAAAAGCGGTAAGAATAATTCTAAACCTGCGATGTCAAAACTGATGGTTGTTACGGCAAGCAATTTATCACCGGCGCTAATGCCAGGTTGCTTTTGCATGCTGTAAAGAAAATTAACCAGGTTGTGATGCGCTATCTGCACACCTTTTGGCATGCCTGTTGAACCGGAGGTATATAAAATATAGATGAGGTCGTTACCGGTAACATCAATTGCCGGGTCGGTAGTTGGATAATCCTTTAGGGTTAACCACTCGTCTTCTATTATTAATTCCTTCGCATTAGATTGATAATGGCCTTTGTATTTTTTTGACGTTAATAAAACTACCGCCTGTGAATCCTCCAGCATGTAATTGATGCGGTTGAGGGGGAATTGAGGGTCGAGCGGTAAATAAACTGCACCGGTTTTCATGATCGCCAATAAGGCAATAACCATCTCAGCCGAGCGGTCTATCGCGAAAGCAACTTTATCTCCTTTTTTTACGCCGTTCTTTATAAGGATGGCGGCCAACTGATTGGCTCTTTCATTTAAAGTTTTATAGCTGGTTTTTTGTTTGCCAAACGTTACCGCTGTCTTATCGGGATGATTTAAGATATTTTCACTGATCAAACGGTGCAATGCGCAATTTTTTGGGTAATCAATCGCGGTATTGTTCCATTCAGTTAGTTGCTTCATCAGCTTTTCTGAATTTAATACGGGGATGTTGCCGATCAGTATTTCAGGATCTTTTACAATTTCACGCAATAAAAATTCAAATTCATCCATCATGCGTTTGATGGTTGAGGCCTTAAATAACTGCGTGTTGTACGACCATTCGAGTGTAGGTGATTCTTCCTTACCCGCTATATTTAAAAATATTTCGAAGTTTTCATATTCACGGGGGTTACTGATGAGCTTGTGATGCAGGCCATAAAAATCTACATCGTCATCCAGTCCCATATCAATATTAAACATCACGGGAACCAGTGGAACCCTTGATGGCTCACGGGCAATGTTTAATTTTTTAAGCAGGCTTCCAAAAGTATATTGCTGATGGTCGTAAGCATCAAGTATGGCGGTACGTCTTTGTTTTAAATAAGTTTTAAAGGAAGTCTCGCCTTTCGGATAACTTCGTAAGGCCAGTAAATTAACGCAATGGCCTACCAAACGGTAGTTATCTGTAGCTGATTGACCCGCCGCTGGTAAACCCACTATAATCTCGTCCTGCCCTGTGAGTCGTTGTAAAAACACCTCGAAAGCCGCAAGTAGCGTAGTTACAAAACTGCTGCCGGTGCTTTTCCCCAGTTTTTTAACCTCGTTGGCCAAAGTGCTGTCTAAAACATAATCTTCGCGATGGCTTTTATAGGTTCGCAGCGTTGGCCGCGGGTAATCAGCCGGGATATTGAGCAAATGGTCACTGCCTTTAAACTGTTCGAGCCAGTATTGCTCTGTTTGCAGGTAACTTTTGCTTTCAGTTAGTGCCAATTGCGATACGGCGTAATCACTAAACAAGGGAGCGGGTGGTAACAGGATGATTTCGTCTTTTGCGTAAGCGGAATAAAACTTGCTTAAATCCTGCATCATAATCCCGATAGACCAGCCATCACAAATAATATGGTGCGCAATAAACGTTAAATAGTGTTCATGCTCTCCCAGTTTAAAAAGGGATGTTTTAAATAACGGGCCTGTTACCAGGTCAAAAGGCGTTAGTGCATTTTGTTTGTTATAATCCTTTATATATTTCTGCTGTTGTGCAGCAGATTGTGACGTTAAGTCGCGAAAATCGACATCAAGTAATAATTCTTTAAAAACGCAGATACTGGTACAATCGGCATTAAATGATGTTCTTAATGATTCATGCGCATTAACCATGTCCTGCAATGCACGGAACATCGCATTTTTATTAAAAATACCGGTTAGCAGCAGTGAAGCAGATTCATTATAAGCGCAATTCGCCTCCGTTCCACCAATTAAACACGATGTCCATATTTCTGCCTGCGACTCCGTTGCAGGAGCGATCATCGAAATTTCGGGTCCTGCAAACGGATCAAACTCGACCGGAATAGCATCATATATAAGACTACCGTTTTCCAATCTAATTTTCATCTAGTTTTACCTGTAAATATTTCCCGGGGTTATTGGCATCAACAATAAACCATCCGGGATTGCCATCCCTATCGCGTCCAAGTTTTGCTCCCGGAAAAGGCGATTCCATAAAAGGGTTAAATTCATCCTTTACCGGCTGAGGTTTATCGGAAGGTAAAAACCCCGCCTCAATTAACTCAGTGATACTTTCACGAAATTTACTGATAATTTGATTAACATCATCCCTGGTATGGGCTTCAGTTAAAAAACAAGGGAATAGATCCCATATATGGATGCCCTTATGACGCATCAGCGTAAACAGCAATTCGCCATAAGGAAGTTCGTCTTTAAACTTAATTTTCCATAACGACCCAAAATAAGGTATGTAGAGCGGTATGCCTTCTTTCTGGCATATCGCATTCATTTCACTTGCTAAATATTGAGTCAGCGCGTTTAATTCCTGCTGTAAAGCCGGCCCGCGCGATTTCATGTGTAATAACGATGCTTTTCCTGCGGCGAGCGCTAACGGGTGCCGTACAAATGTGCCGGCGAAATAGGTTACACCTGCCTGCGGAGATGAATCGTCGCCGTATTGCCAGGTACCGCCATCAAGCGCATCCATATAGAGCTTTTTTCCGGCGATACCGCCTATTGGCATACCACCACCAATTACTTTACCGTAAGTGGCCAGGTCGGCCTTGATGCCGAACATTGCCTGTGCGCCACCCGGGTGCATGCGGAAACCGCTTATTACTTCGTCAAATATTAATACCGTACCCGATTTTTCGGTGATCTGTCTTACTTTTTTAAGAAACTCGATTGGCTGAAATTCTGGCCTGCGGCTTTGTACGGGCTCAACCAATACGGCAGCTAACTCGTGCGCACGTTCTTCAATTATTCTTAATGTTTCGTCTGTACCGTAATCCAAAATCAACATATTTTGAACCACTTCGGGCATAATCCCCGGTGCGGCCGGTATGGTTTTAAGTTTTTTAGTGCCACGAACAATTACTTCATCGTTAATGCCATGATATGATCCGCTAAAAGCGACCATTAATGAACGGCCGGTAACAGTACGGGCGATACGCATAGCGCCTAATACGGCCTCCGAACCGGTGTTGCAAACTGCCGCACGGTCGAAGCCGGTAAATTCGCAAATCAGTTTACAAACATCACCCGCTAATTCATGCTGAGGGCCAACTTCGTATCCCTTTTCAACCTGCTCTACCACTGCTTTTTTTACGGCATCGTGCTGGTGTCCTAAAAAGCTCGATCCGAATCCGTTTAATGCATCAATATATTCGTTACCGTCTATATCCCACACACGGCTCCCTTTCGACCTGTTTACCACGATAGGATAAACAACCTCTTTGGTTAATGGCCTGAAACCGCTAACTACCCGCGGATCAGCCATGTAATCGCGGTGTTTTTGGGTATATTCTTTGCTGCCCTTGGTTTTGCTGTTATAATCCAGTGTTAACTGGCTTAAAAATGTTTGCTGTTTTTCAGTTAATCCCTGGATTTGTTTCTCTATCCGGGCAGTTGCGCCGAATGGTTTTTTTACTTCCACCTGTTCTTCCGGTGTCAAATCATATTGTATGCCCGGCTTTGCAGATGTAACAACAGCGGGTATAACAGGAGCGGCACTACCGTTCTGCAAAATTGCCAACTGGCTGGCAAGCATCTGTATTTGCTGCGAAATAGCATCTAAAGCGTTGTTATTAGCAGGAGTAGCTACCGGTGCCGCAACTGAATTATAAACCAGCGCCGGCGCCGCAGTTGCGAAAACCTCCGCAGGTAAATTTGAATCAAGATGTGCGGCCAGCAGATGAATAGTATTATATTCTTCAAACAGTTTCCTGAAGGAAATGGGGACATTAAATTCCTTTTTAAGATTAGTGGCAATCTGTGTAAGTGATAGTGAATCAAAACCGATCTCAATAAAATTAGCATCAGAAGATGCCGCATCAATCTCTATACCAGATGCATCTTCAAACAGTTCTCGTAACTTAGTGCTTATTGTTTCTTTTCTCATCAGGGTCTCCTGTAAAATTATTTGTTCTGTATCTGATTGTGTGCCTGGTGTTTCCGAAACCGGGGGGGCGGTGTTCACAGTTAGAGCCGGGGCGAGCCAATAACGTTTATGATCAAAAGCATAGGACGGTAAATTTATTTTACGCCGTTTTTGGTTGCTGTGTACAGCTTTCCAATCAGGCTCAACGCCGTTTAACCATAACTGGCCCAACGCCCTTAATACGTAATAGTACTCAGGTGTTGTTTCATTTTTTTCTAATCCCGTTATAATAACAGTTAATTTCGATGTAACCTGCTGACGGGCGAGTGTTGCCAAAACATTGCCGGGGCCAACTTCAAGCAACAATCGGTTTTCGTCTTCCTGTAAAGTATCAATAGCCTGTGCAAAACGTACTGTATTGCGTAGCTGGCCAGCCCAGTACGCAGGGTTGGTAGCTTCGGCTTCGCTCATCCATTTACCGGTAACCGTTGAAACGATAGGTTTTACAGGCGGGTTCAATTTTATTGATCTTACGATATCCTCAAAAGGTTTAACAATATCATCCATCATGGCCGAATGAAAGGCATGACTGGTTTGTAACAACCGGCCGGGGATATTCTTTTCAGCCAATTGCTCCGAAAATTTGGTAACCTCGTCCGAAGGACCTGCTACTACGCTTAATTTGTTGCTGTTTATTGCTGATATGGACAGATTCCCTGGCAAGATCTTTTCCAATTCTGTAGCTTCAAGCCGTACGGCAAGCATGCTGCCTTTAGCAACACCGCTAACCATCTTTGCTCTTGTTGATATCAATTTCAGCGCATCCTTCAAGTCAAAAATGCCCGCCAGATGAGCGGCAACAAATTCGCCGATGCTGTGCCCGGTTAAAACGGATGATTGTATGCCCCAACTCATCCACAATTTTGCCATTGCATATTCTACGATGAATATTGCGGGCTGGGTGTAAAATGTGTTTTTAATATTTTCGGCAGCCGTTTCGTCATTAACCGCAGGGTACATGATATCCAATAACTGCGCATGAGGCGTGCCTTTTAATAAATGGATACACTCATTTACAGCATCGGCAAAAATAGGCTCGCTTTGATAAAGCTCTTTGCCCATGTTTACGTATTGCGAACCCTGGCCCGGGAACATAAATGCGACTTCAGAGGCTTTTGCAGTTATTTTTTTGGATGCAGCTGCATCTATATTTTCGGAAGTTAGTTTTGATAATAGTTCTTCTTTATCAGCAACTACTATAAACCTGCGTGAATTAAAATCAGCCCGGGTGTTTTGTAAAGTATAAGCTATATCATCAATACTAACACTTTCGTTCTTTTCAATAAATTCAGCAAGTTTTTTAGCATAATTCGCAACACTGCTATCGGTTTTTGCCGACCAACTGATCAATGATAGCGGCTTATCTGATGCTGATTTTATCTTTACGTTTACAAATTCTTCCAATATTACATGCACGTTGGTGCCACCTACGCCAAACGAGCTTACTCCGGCGCGGCGTTTATTATCCGATTTCCAATTTTTGAATGCGGAGTTCACATAGAAGGGACTATCCGTAAGATTGATATTTGGATTGGTGTTGTTATAAAATAAAGAGGGGGGTAGTTGCTGATGATGAAGCGATAGCGCCGTTTTTATAAGACCAGCCACGCCCGAAGCGGCTGTTAAGTGGCCCAGGTTGCTTTTTACAGAACCAATGGCACAAAACTGTTTTTGTTCCTGTGTACCGAAGGCAAGGTTAAGCCCGTCAATTTCTATAGGATCACCCAGCGGCGTTGCAGTGCCGTGTGCTTCAATATAACTTATGGATGATGCTTCTATTTGGGCGTCATTCATAGCCATCGCTATTGCACCTGCCTGTCCCTGGGCGCTAGGGCCGCCGAAGCTTCCTTTGTCTGCGCCGTCATTGTTAATGCCAATTCCTCTAATTATAGCGTAAATGGTATCGCCGTCGCGTTCGGCATCTTCCCGGCTTTTTAAAAGCACCACGCCTGCGCCGTCGCTAAATACGGTACCTGTGGCATCTGCATCAAATGGCCTGCAATGGCCATCTTTGCTCATAATGGAACCCTCCTCATAAAAATGACCGCTTTTTATCGGCGATGTAATCGCAGTTGCTCCCGCTAGCGCTATATCGCATTGACCGTTGCGGATACTGCTTACCGCCTGTGCGATAGCTAATAAGGAGGTGGAACAAGCCGAATAAACTGCTACTGCCGGGCCTTTAAGATTGAGCTGGTAGGCAGTGCGTGTGGCGATATAATCTTTTTCGTTTAACAGCCTGACGTTGAATTCGCCCGCCCGCTCAACAAGTTCGGGATGCGCAAGTACGTTATTGGTAAAATAGGTATTGTATCCGCATCCGGCAAATACCCCCGTTGAACCTGAATATCTTTGCGGTAAATAGCCGCTGGTTTCTAATGCTTCCCAGGCGATCTCCAAAAAGATGCGCTGTTGAGGGTCCATCAATTCGGCATTGCGCGGGTTGAAGCCGAAAAACTCAGCATCAAACTCGTCTGCCTTATCAATTATACCTCTTGCCTTTACATAAGCGGGATCATCTTTCCGGCTTTGAGGGATAGATGGCTCCAACTCCGCATCGGTAAAAAAGCTGATTGTTTCTTTGCCTTCTGATAACAGTTCCCAAAACTCAGCTATTGTATTGGCACCCGGAAAACGGGCCGCCATTCCTATAATAGCAATATCCTGGTTGCTCTTTTTGTCTTTATTCTTTTTTGCCGTTAATACGGGATCAGCCTTTTTTGCGCCGCTGATGAAACTCACTAAACCGCTAATTGTTGGGTACTGATATAATTTGGTGATCGGTACCTCATAATTAAACTGTTTTTTTAAACCGGCAACCGTTTTTAACGCCAATAGGGAGTTACCACCTAATTGAAAAAAATTATCATCAATGCCGATTTTATCGATTAACAATAGGTCGCTCCAAACCCCGGTTATATTTTTTTCGGCAGGGGTGGCGGCTGCTTTGTAAAGCGTGCTAAGCTCGGGCCGTTCCATATCCGGTTTTGGCAATGCTTTACGGTCAACTTTTCCACTGGTAGTTTTTGGCAGGTCTGTTAACCACACGTAGGCAGATGGCAGCATAAAGTCAGGCAGTTGCTGCTCGATACTTTTTCTTACATAGGCGGTGTCGGGATTATTTTTTGCTGAGACCAAATAAGCCACTAGGCGTTTTTGCCCTGCAACATCTTCGCGCGCAACAACTATTGCCTGCTGAATATCATTTAACTGATTAAGCAGCACTTCAATTTCCCCCAATTCAACACGATTACCACGAATTTTAACTTGTGTGTCACGACGCCCCAGATATTCAATATTACCATCGGGCATGTAGCAGGCTAAATCGCCGGTACGGTAAACGCGGGTATTTTTGCCCGGAGCTTCCGGCCAGTCGATAAACTTTTCGGCGGTCATTTCGGGACGGTTTAAATAACCGTCCGCAAGGCTGATCCCGCTAACGCAAAGTTCGCCGGTTTCGCCATAAGGCAGTTTATTTAATGCTTCGTCCAATATTAATATCTCAGTATCGTCAATGGCAATGCCGATAGAAGGCAATAATGGCCATTGATTAGGATCACCATCTAATTTTAACTGGGTAACCACATGCGTTTCGGTTGGGCCATATTGATTATATAAAACACAGCCGGGCAATGCCGAAAAGAAACGGGCTATTTGCGGGGTTATTTTTAATTGTTCGCCCGCCGTCATCACCTCTTTTAAGCAGGCAGGGAAAAATTGTTCAGCATCCGCAGCTTCAGTTAAATATTGAAGCACCACAAAGGGTAAGAATATACGGTTTACCGAGTGCTCATCAATATAACGGAGCAAACGATAAGGATCAACCCTTAAATTATCATCAACCAGTACCAATGTGCCGCCCGTAGTAAGCGTAGCGAAAATTTCCTGGAACGACACATCAAAACTTAGTGGTGCAAATTGAAGCGTATTTATTCCGGTAGTTGATATTGAATTATTTTTTTGCCACGCTAACAAGTTTGCTAAAGCTGCATGCCCCATAGAAACACCCTTTGGTGTGCCTGTTGAGCCGGATGTATATAGTACGTAAGCTGCAGAGCCGGTAGTTGACAATGGTTCATTTGCCGCTTCATAATGTTTATCAGAAGCTAAGACATTGATCGACAAGGGTTCAAAAATGTGCTTTTGTGAAGTTATCGTAAGGCAGAGATCGATACCCGAATCTGTTATAATTTGCTGCAAACGCTCTTGCGGATAGTCGGGATCAAGCGGTAAATATGCTTTGCCCGCTTTCAGTACAGCCAGCACGCTGATAATGGTTTCTATTGAACGTACTGTGCTTACACCGGCGATCAAGGAAGCAGGTGAAGCTGATTGTATAGCCACAGCCAGTTCATTTGCCTTTTGATTAAGCTGTCTATAGGTTAAAGTTTCATCGCCAAATATAACAGCGGCCGCGTTGGGCGTTTTATTATATTGGAGATCAAACAGTTGATGAATAAGCATATTCCTATAAATATTTTCCTTATTTTCTTCAGTATCAAGGATGTTCATTGAGCCCTTTGAATTTACTAAAATTTATCTATATGCACATTCGGGGCATTGTGCTTATCCAGAAATTAACTGCGCTTTTATACGTCCGGATAAAAAAATATGTTGTAATATAAGACAAAAAAAGCCGATTTCCGAGAGTGGGAAACCAGCTTTTTGAAAAATAATTTTGTGAGAAATTTAACGGAAAGGACTTTCCGCCGGTGAAAGCTCAGGATTACCTAATTACCTGCAATCCCAGGACGTGCTCCTGGGAGATCAATTGGTGCTTTGAGCCTTCTGCCTTAATATCCTTAAGTACCACATCGGTTCCATTATGAAGGGAAATTACTGTTTCGTTCGCCGATGAATTTGGTGCAGCCGAACCATTTAAACCATTGACAATTAACCCTTTGAAGTTTTCGCACCAAATAGCGTTGGTAAAATAGGAGGGTAGCGAGGCGCCCCAGTTTACCTGCATGTCCTTAATCGTTAACCCGATTATATGCCCGGCATAAAGGGCAGGGATGTCATGTTTAAAAATAGATAGTTTGGGGTCGTTGGTAGCCCGAAGATCGAAATTACCGGCGTTAACATCGGTAAAGGCGCCCCGTACCAGCGTAAGGCGAACATTATCGAAACTGATATCCTTTAGCGTGCTCTCTTTTGATCCGTAAAGCACTATTCCTTCTTCGCCGGTAGCTATAATGTTGGTAAAACGCACATTACTGATCGTTCCAACTTCGTTGAACCCGAGTCCGGGTAGTGCCGAAATATGGATTGGTTCCCCATGTCCCCACCATTCGCCGGGATACAGGCGGGTGTCTATTATCATATTAGAGAAAACGATGTTAGAGATGTTTCCCTTGCGCCGCTGAAAGATGCCGATACCCCTGTTGGATTGATATATCCGGATATTGTCGAACAATAAGTTGCCCGAATCATTATCATTAAACCCGTTATAACCTATACGTATCCCGCATGACCGCGACCTGAAAATGCAATTTGTAACAGCTAAATTGTTGGTGCTTATAACCGCCATTCCATCGTCGCCTACGCGCACATCGCAATCGGCAACAATTACATTATTGGAGTCGTATATGTCTATTCCATCGCTGTTTGGCACCCGTGCATCATTATCGATGGTTATTCCTAAAACTTTAACATTATCGCAGGCGTTAATGTCAAATGTCCAGTCGTTTGCGTTGCGGATAGTGATGTCTTTTACCAATACCTTTTTGCAGGCATGAAAGACGATTTGGGTGCCAGGCCTTTTAACCCAATCGCCTTTCCACATTACCGGCGCTTCTTTATTGCCGTTAACCGGCGTTAAATAGGCTTTTCCCTGCCGGGTGTACTTGCGATCATTTTCGCCGCTTACCTGCACACTATCCATATACATAAAAGCTTCGGCCCGGCCATCAATAATACCTGAACCTGTTATAGACACATTTTCGGCGTGGTCTGCAAATATCAGCCCTAACTTTTTTCCACCCGCGCCCGAACCGGTAAAACCAAAATCGGATTGCTGTAGATAATCATCACTATTAGCTGATGCCAGCAATACGGCACCCGGACTCAGCTCTAAATTTACGTTGCTATATAATCGTACGGTTCCTATTACAAATGTTCCGGGCGGCACAAATACTGTTCCCCCGCCGGCTTTTACACATTCTGCAATTGCATTATCAAACGCTTTGGTATCAAGTGAGGTGCCATTTCCGTTAGCCCCGTAATTTTTTATATTAAAAACCCCATCAGACAAACCCTGAGATCGGGCGGCTTGTAAACCTGAAGCGCAAATGCACAAAAAAATAAAAAGCTGTTTTTTTAAACACATAACCATTTAAGTAAGATTAAATATAATATTGCCTTCAGGCATCTTTGCACGATAAAGTATCGTATATAGAAAAGCGAAGGTTTGCTAATTGTATAGCAAACCTATTAATTTTAGCTAACTATATACCCACAAGAGAAAGAATTGATTGTGTTATTTTTGATTTGGCGTAATTGAGTTAAATTAGCGATAATAGGCGCATTGCATTAGTTAAGTCAATTCGAAATGGTGTTTTGTCTATTTAAAAAACGGGATCGATATTTATTTGCGATAGTATTGATATTAAGTTATTTTGCCATCACAAATAACTTTTGTCATGCTTAAGTGTTAATAGCATAACCCGATAATAAATTGACAAAAGAAATGTTATTATAATTTGTATTTCAACACATTGAATGATATGAGAAAAGGATATTCTACCAAAAACTTTTTATTAATTGCGGCATCTTTGATGGTATTGCTCTTTGCTTCCTGTAAAAAAGAAAGTACTAACGTAACCACAAAAACCCTAAATGTAGTCACCCCGGATGCTACGCCCGTTAATTTGGGTTTATATGAGGCAGACTCCTCAATTTATAAACTCACTTTTATGAACGTATCGCAGGTGGGAACGAAAACGATCAATGACGCCCTTGTTTTCGATACGGGTTCGGGCGGAATGGTTATCGATGCAGAAGGTATTCTGCCGCAAACTATGATCACCAGTTCGGGTTTTAATTTTACAGGTGATTCGATAGTTGTTAACGGCGTTACTATTACGAGCGACACTGCCACAGTTGAATACGGGGCCGACGATAGCACGTTAACGAAAGCTTACGGGAATTTGGCCTACGCAAATGTTACTTTGGGCGATGACCAAGGAAATATAGTCATAAAACGATTGCCGTTCTTTCTTTATTATAAAGGGGTAGATGCTAACAATAATCCCCTTCCATCACACTATTTTGACGTAATGGGCGTAAACCAGGAATATGATCTCACTTTTCCAAAAAATAATGTTCCATTAACCAGCCCTTTAACATTTTATGATCCGGGCAAAAATTTAACTAAAGGGTTTAAGATAGCAGCACTTGGTACGTCTAACTTTTCGCTACAGGGCACTTATGTGGCCGATGCGCTTACTGTGGGCTTAACGCAGGCTGACCTCACCACGTCTAATTTTGAAATGAATCAACTAACGCTTTATCCCGGAGATGGCTATCCGCCTATTTTTTCTTCAACGTTTAATTATAATAGTAAAACGATTTCTTCTTACGTTTTATTTGATACCGGCACGGCGCCTTATAGTTATATAGAAGATCCGACGGCAACAACCGATATTGCGTTGTTACCGTCAAATACACAAGTCACTTTACGTCTTACGTCGGGGTTTGATTATCAGTACACAACTACGCCTTTTGAAAATCTAACTTACATCGAAAATCCGAATACTACCGGCGGAGGGATCTCTATTATGGGCCTGGAGTTCTTTCTAACAAATGAGTATTTGCTCGATTACACCGATCATAAATTGGGTGTAAAGAATAATTAGCACCGATAGTTCAGATCTAACTCGACTTATGGATTTTCAACGGTAGCATCCTGGGCCAATTTGGCATCATCCGGTGTTTTTTCCAGATCCTTATCAAGTGCGTATAACGCGTCGTCTTTAGCATTTTCGCCGCCGGCAACTTTTATCTTAGCCAGTAGGTCAAGGGCAAGTGTTTCCTCTTCGGTTTGTTCTTTTACAAACCATTGCATAAAGTTCCAGGTGGCCCAATCTTTTTCAGCCATACTCATATTTACCAAATTGTAAATAGATGAGGTATTCTCCACTTCCGATTTGAACACTTTCTCAAAACAATCATTTATACTAATAGGGTCAGGGCCAGGTTCGGGTATGGCTGTTACGACCACTTTTGCACCACGTTTTAATATATATTCCAATATCTTCATCATGTGGTTACGTTCTTCATTAGCATGCCTGAAAAGAAAGTTGGCAATACCCTCGTAACCCCTGTCGCTGGCCCATGAGGCATAGGCCAGATATATCTGTGCGTTGTGCGCCTCATTGGTCATTTGATTATTTAGCGCTTGTGCGAGTGTCGGTGATAGTCTGTTAGTGTCCATAAAACGTTAACTATAAATTGAGTGAATGGTTTTAACGAAATGAAAATAACGCATGCTGCTTATTAGACGTTTTGAAGCTCCCAGCTACAGAACATCTTCTTCCTTAATGATGTTATTTTTAAGGGCAAAAATAACTACACCTGCAATATTTTTTGCCTGTATTTTTTCGAGGATCTTTACGCGATAGCCTTCAACAGTTCGTTTGCTCAGGTAAATTTTATCCGCAATCTCCTGCGTTGTTTTTTGCTGGCATATCATCTGGATGATTGTCTTTTCACGATCATTTAAAGTAACAGGCGCCTGGTGCGCATCGGGGTTAAACTTACTGCGAACAATCATGGATGCCAGCAGGAAAGAGGTCTGCGAGCAATAATAATTTTTATTTTGGTAAACGCTTATCACCGCATCAGTTATCTCGTTTTTATGTGCGTTTTTAAGCAGATAACCTTTAGCTCCTGCTTCAAGCATTTCTATTACCAGGTTTTCTTCATCAAACATCGATAATGCAATAACGCCGATGTGAGGATGAGCTGCCAATATCTGTTTGGTACTTTGAATGCCATCTACAACAGGCATCCTTATATCTGTTAAAACGATATCGGGTTTTTCGCGGTTAACTATTTCCAGCAGTTGCGCGCCGTTTGAAGCCCTTCCAAGAACTTTAAAACCCTCGTGCCGCGATAGCATGAGCGCCAAGCCGTCCAGAAAAATCTCATGATCGTCCGCAATTACAATATTTATATTATAATACATTAAGCCCGTGAATAAAGTAGACGTTTGAAAAGTTTATAAAATTAGCAAAATATAAAAGTATTAGTTAGGCACTTTTATAATTATTTTACATCCCTCATTTTTTGCTGAGATGATTTTTAAGGTAGCATTAATCATTTCGCACCGGTTTTCGATGCTTTTTAATCCCAACCCCTCTGTTCCGCCTCTTGAGGCATTAAGGTCGAAACCTTTGCCGTTGTCCTCGGATATTAAAAAGAGACTTCCGGATTGACTTGTGATTAATAACTTTAGCACCGTAGCATCTGCATGCTTTAACGTGTTATGCACTATTTCCTGTATGATACGAAACAAATGTATTTCTATTTTTTTTTGAATAAACGCGTTTTCGGCGGCATCAAAGTGGATTTTCAATATATGGCGGCCCGCGATACGCGATATAAACTCCCGTACAACTACCGCGAGGTCATTTCTGTCGAGGCTGCTCGGAAGCAAATTGTATGATATTTCGCGGAGGTTGCTAATGGTCTCGTCAATATAACCCGAAGCTTTTGCCAATGATTGTTTATCGGTATCGTTGCTTACAGCAATGCCATGCATATATAGTTTTACTGTGGATAACATAGGGCCCAAACTATCATGCAGGTCGTTGGCAATGCGTTTTCGTTCCTGTTCCTGTATCATGATCTGGGCTTGAATTCTTTCTTTTTGAAGATTAATGTAACGTTGATGGTAACGGATAACAGATATGACAAAAAATATAATAATTATCGCTATCAGCAATGATGTAATGATAACCGTATAAAATAATTTATCTGCCATGCTAAACTTGATAACCGCATCCTTAATTTATAGTTATCGCTCCATTAAATACTTATTATAACCCTCTTCTTCCTTGCCGTTGATAAAATAAATAGCTACCGCAAACATTAAATTTATGATAAAATTAATGTAATCCCAACCTATAATAATTTTATTGGCTACCACTGATTTGTCTGAACCGATAAAAAACGAAGCCTCAACAAGTATTTGATATAGAAATATAATAGTAAAGCTCAGGCACAAAATAAACCTGGGGTTTTTTAATAATGAACCCTCGTGATTAAACATCATGGAGTTGATCTGGGTGATGCTAAGCAATATGAGAACAAATGCATAAAATACCCTGAAATACGGGCTAAAGGTATTTATGTTGGCAAAAACTATGCTTTCGATAAACCAAAATATTATACAGGCTATATACAAAAAGACAAACAATTGTTTGTCTTTTTTCCAATTTCGCCACAATTGCAGCTGATATAAAACCAGGCAACATTCAAACAAACTATAAATTTTAATAACAGGTGCGTTACTTACTTTAAAAGTATAAATTAAAATGTTGCTGGCCAGTTCAGCTGCAAAGCCAAGTATAAGCAATATAAAAAATGGAAGGTATGTATTACCCAGCTTTTTAAAACGTATAATGCCTGCTATAAGTGGTATAAGTATAGACAAGCTCAATAAAAAACTAGTATTAATATCCATTAGTATAATTAGTTGGAACCTGGAGTTGGATTAGGGGCAGGTCCACTGCATAATGTTGGGCAACGCTGCCCTGCTTCCATAGCAACCGGCTGATCGCTGGGATTGCTTGAAAATTTCATGATCTTGCCGAAGTCGCCGGTAATATCGTTGTTGTTTTTGTCAACGGCAACTAACACCATTCTAACTAACCCAACACTATCCTTTCCAAGGTAAATACGCAGGCCTTCTGCACCTTTTTCATTTAATAACTGGATAATGGCATCCCTGTTAAATTTTTCGGCTAAGGGTAAGCTGAAGCTTTTATTAAGGTAAGACGAATCTTTTAACGCCCGGCCCAATTCAATTTTACCACGACTAAAGTTGGTAGCTAATTCTGCCGCTTTACGAAAGGAGATTACGTGCACTTTGGCACTATCGGCGTTGTAGGGTATTTGATGGTCTGATCCATTCCCGGACCGGCATTGATCAAATAGCAGTGCTATGCAAAGCACAATTCCCATTAAGAATAAAGAGGTTTTTGGTGATTCCATAATTTTAGGTTTTAGTCTGACAAGTTAATTATAGTTTTTCATTTACCAGTAAAATTGGGTGAAAACGTTGATGCGGCATGGTACAAGCAATCTTTATGGTGCCGTATTGGTGATCGTGTAAATTAACGGCAATACTTTAATTATTTGATGCGCACTTACCCCGTAAAATATGCGTACTTATACGTATTGAATTTTAAAGAATATTAGTTTGAAAATGTTGAAGCTGTTGTTTTTTAACAATCCAATAAGGATAAATTGCATGGGTGTTAGGTTGAAAAAGGCGAATCAGGCCCTTAAATCAATATTTAACATTCCTGCAATGTTTATTTAACATTATTGTGTAACAAATTCACAATATCTGTTTGAACAAACAAAATTTTTGCAATATATTTGTGGCTTCATATGGTAAGTATCACTTACTTGCCTTTTGTGATAAGGTTTAGGTTAAAGTCCCCAAGCAGCGAGTGCAAGGGGACTTTATATTTACAGTGGTTTTCGTCAAATCATGTTAAATACTATATTAGATTTGTAAATCCTAACCAATACAAATGTCTATTGTAACTTCAAAATTTGTAAATGGGTTTGCTTTTAAAACCGTAATTTTTATCATATTGGTACTCGTGTGGCTAGTTGGCCACATTCTTGTTTTAATAAAGCTTATAATGTCGGCGCAATGGTATCCGCTTTCTATAGTCGGAGGCTTTTTTCTCCTATTCTTTTATTTTTTTTTTAGATTACTTACTTATGCATTGGTTAAGATTACGATAGCTCCGGAGGGGATTTTTTGGAAAAATTTAATCAAAAATAAAACGACGGTTATTACCTATGAAGAAATTGAGCACGTGGCTAATTTCAGGACAACAACAAATACCAGATCAGTCTCGAATTACCGGACACTGCAAATAGACCTTTTTGCCAATAAGCAGTTTAGCTTCACAAGCCTGCAATTTGAGAATTATAACGAACTTAGAGACGCAATATGGGAAAACAGGCACCGTCCAGTAGATGATGCGGCTGCAAATAGTTAGAAATTGACTTTGAAATCCCGAAATTTGTTAATCCGCTACCGTTTCCTGTAGATACATATCATCAATAGCCGCTGCATATTTCTTTTCAATTACTTTGCGTTTGGCTTTAAGGGTAGGGGTGATTTCACCATCCTCCAGGCTAAAGGGTTTACGCTTTATCTTGAAGTTTTTTACACGTTCAAATTTAGCCAGCTCGTTCGATAAGCCTTTTATGTCTTTCCCTATCCAGTCGATAATTTCCTTATTATCGATAAACGGATCAGCTTCCTCGAAAAACTCATTGCTTAGGTTAAAGGTTTCCTGGAGCGTTTCTTTTGCGGGCACAATAATGGCGGTTATGTATTCGCGCTTATCACCAATTAAAAATACCTGCTCAATTTTTGGGCTTTTGAGGTAAATGTTTTCTACCGGGGTGGGGTAAACGTTTTTACCGTAAGAGTTTACCAGCATATTTTTTAACCGGTCGGTAATTTGCAGGTTGCCCCTGAAATATCGGCCAATGTCACCGGTATGGAACCAGCCATCCGCATCAATAACCGAGGCTGTTTCTTCAGGTTTGTTCCAGTAACCTTTCATCACACAATGGCCGCGTACAATAATTTCACCTTCTTCCGACTGAAAATCTTCTTTAAAACTATCGAAGGTTTGTACGGTATAAATTTGTTTGGTGTCTACATTTTGGATGGCCACCTCAATGCCCGGTATGATCCGGCCAACGGTACCATAAATAATACGGTCGTTTTCTGTTACCGACATCACCGGCGAAGTTTCTGTTAATCCAAAGCCCTCTAATATTTTGATCCCCAGGTCTCCAAAAAATTCACCGATGTTTTTAGGCAATGCGCCACCACCCGAGAGCATGATTTTTAAGCGGCCGCCGGTTCTTTCCTTTATTTTGCTGAATACCAGTTTCTCCGCAAGCTTGTGTTTATTGCGCAGGACAAGCCCAGGCTCTTTACCCATTTCTTTTACTTCGCGATATTGCTTGCCCGTTTTAAGTGACCAAAGAAATATTTTTGACTTAAGGCCGCCTGCCGAAGTGCCGTTTTTCATGGCCCTGTCATGTATCCGCTCTAAAAGCTTTGGCACACAATTCATGATGGTTGGGCGTACTTCGCCCATGTTTTTAGCTAATAGTTCCAGGCTTTGCGCGAAAGCTATCTTACTGCCTTTAAACAGGCAAACATGATAGGTGGCTGTGCGCTCAAATACGTGGGATAGTGGCAAGAACGATAAAAATACATCTGAGCCATCAATAATGGGTATCTGTATCAGGCAAACCCGGGCATTTTCCGTTAAATTATAATGTGTTAGCATAACCCCTTTTGGCGTACCTGTAGTGCCGGAGGTGTAAATTAAACACGAGAGATCTGACGGCAGGATAGCTTCGCGGGCGCTGTTAACGGCCTGGGCATATTGCCCGGCAATCTTGCTGCCTTCTTCAATTACATTTTTTAAACAGGTTATACCGGCATTGGTCTTTGTCGATCTATCGGCATACTTTTCGAAATCGTCAAAAGCCAAAATAATGCGGATTAACTCCGGGCAGTTGTTAGCTATTTTATAAACCTTACGCAACAAAAACGGTGTACCCACCAGGATGGTTTTTGCCCCAGAATCGTTTAAAATATATTCTATTTCTGTTTCGGTGAGGGTAGGGTAGATGGACGTGTTTACTGCGCCGATTTGCTGTAATGCCTGGTCGTAATAAACGTAATCAGGTCCGTTTTCAATTATCAATGCCAAACGGTCGCCTTTTTTGATACCGATATCCAGTAGCCAGGCCGAAATTGCGTCGATCTTATCCAATGCCTGGCGATAGGTTATTTCTTCCCAAACGTCATTCACCTTATGGGTCATAAAAGTGTGGCTATCGGGATGGATATTTTCTACAATGTTCCGTATGAGACGGGGAATGGTTGATTGGTCGACTGCGATACTCATTAAGTTTATTCGGTTCTTAGTATAAACAAAGCTAATTTATTTGGAGATAAATGCAAACAGGATAGTTGGTTCTTGTCTGTAAGGACATAAACAATTTTATTATTAATTTTATATTTTGCAACATTGTTACCGCAACCCGCCTAACGCAATATTAAACCAAAAATGGAAAAGATAATCACATTAATAACTACTACTGCAAATGCGCAAAGTGACGTTAACCGCGAGATTACTATGCATAATCTAATGTGGGAAATAACCGCCGTTATTTTGGTGGCGACATTAATGTATTCCATCGTACAAATGTTAAAAAACCGGATGGAATATCGTCTTAAAAATAAGATAATAGATAAAGGGATATCTGAAGAACTGGCATCATCACTATTACATAAAGTCCCTAATGAGGGCAAGAGCAAAGACATTACACAGTTTGGTATGTATGCCGGTGTTATAGCGTTACTCGTTGTGTATTGGATACCACCTGTAGGCCTTCACTCGCCGGCATTGTTCACTTTAGTTGTTTATCTTGGCTTATTGCAGGGTTATAATATTTTCGTTCGCAAAGGCCGGTAATGTATCAAAGATTTTATTAGTTGAAGCAACGTCTTGATATACAAAGTAAACTCTTTTCGTTGTGTCAAAAAATCTTCGTACTCAGATGTACGTGTCCTCACAGGCAATTGTAGCGAAGCAAGGATAAAGTCAATTTGAATAATTAAAAAAGTACTATGTTCAATTATGGAATTGGATATAGTATTTTCATAGCAATGCGATATGGATGCAATGAAAGCAAAATTAATAGATGCCGAACAAAAGGCTGCCGAACTATTTAGTGCTGCCGAAAAACGGAATTTAATAGTGGCCGGAAAATCGGAGCGGGAATTAAATGATGAGATATTCGCGTTGGCAAAAGAAATGTTTGGCATTGAAAAATACTGGCA
Organism: uncultured Mucilaginibacter sp.; assembly: GCA_964657275.1. Lineage (GTDB taxonomy): Bacteria > Bacteroidota > Bacteroidia > Sphingobacteriales > Sphingobacteriaceae > Mucilaginibacter. Next base: position 27,683 of record CAZZUU010000010.1, read on the forward strand.
TAAACGAATTATCAGGAGCGGCGCTAATACATTACAACCTTACAATGAGAATCCACCGGATTTGGTAATACAAGAAGATGATATACTGTTTTTTGATTTCGGACCCATCTTTGAAGATTGGGAAGCTGACCTGGGCCGGACTTACGTGATCGGTGACGATCTGGTAAAACTTAAATTAAAGCAGGATATTGAAGATGCATGGCATGAAGCAAAAGACTGGTTTTTAACAAAAACCACTTTAACAGCAGCTGATTATTATCATTACGTTACAGAACTGGCAAAATCATACGGCTGGGAATTTGGCGGGGAGATAGCGGGGCACCTGGTCGGGCAGTTTCCGCATGAGCGTTTGGAACCGGGAAACTTTGGTTTGTATGTTCATCCGGGTAATCCAAATGATATGTTTTTGCCCGATGCCAACGGCAATAAAAGGCATTGGATA
>CAZZUU010000011.1:0-20705 GCA_964657275.1 uncultured Mucilaginibacter sp.
ACACATACGGCAGCAGAGGTTTCATCACATGAAGATTCGATTGCTAATATTACAGGCACGTTTTATAAAGTCAAAAATCAAAAGTTAAAAGTCAAAAAGGCCGTAACTATTGGATATATAAATAAATTCAGAAAGTAAAACCTTTAGCGGTATTTTGAATTTTACTTTTGAATTTTTAATTAAACACAAAGTTATTAAAAAACTACTCAAAATAGCGTTAGGTATAGTATTGGTCATTCTATTGGTAATTAGCATTTTACTGCTGCTGTTCCAATATAAACCCGTACAAACCTGGGCCGCTAAAAAAGCGGCAAGCTATTTATCAAAAAAACTCGATACAAAAATTGATATAAAAAGCCTTTATATTGAACCATTCTCGTCTATTGTGCTCGAAGGTTTTTATGCCCTTGACAAACAAAAAGACACACTGATAAGCACGCCCAAATTAACCATAGATTTAAATGGGTTCTCGCTCATCAGCAGCATAAAAAAACGCACCATCGATTTTAAGTTGATTCAGCTTGACAACGGGTCGGTTTACCTCAAAAAACAAAAAGACGGCAAAACTAACCTCAATTTCATTATCGACTACTTTAACTCGCCACCATCAAAAACACCCGAAAAGCCTGGCAAACCATGGACAACTGTATTCGAAAAAATTGCCATCAACAATCTTCACTTTCGCTATAAAAATAAATTAGTAGACACTTTAATCAAGGGTGTGAATTTTGATGATATCGATTTAAAGAATTTTAGCACGGTTATAACCAATATGGACCTGAAAAACCACTTGTTCAGCGGCAATATCAGTAACCTCACGCTTCGCGAACAGAAAAGCGGTTTTTATCTTAAAAAGTTTAATGCCAAAGCCACAGTTGACTCAAACCAGATACTGGCGCAAAATCTGTTTATACTAACCAATCACTCTAATATTAAAGACTACTTCAGAATGAAGTTTAAATCATTTGATGATTTTGACGATATTGAAGATAAAGTGTATATGGATGGCGACTTTAAATCATCACAGATTTCTTCGTCAGACATCTCCTATTTTACCGACGGACTGGAGCATGTTAAATTTGATTTGGGTTTAAATGGACGAATTAAGGGTTTTGTAAATAACCTGAAAGCCAAAGACCTTTTGATTACCGGCGGCAAAGCAACCTATATAAAGGGCGATTTTAACTTGCGCGGTTTGCCCGATTGGGACAATACTTTCCTGGAACTAAATTTTGAGCAAATTGCTACCAATAAAGCCGACCTGGATTATTTATACAGCAACTTTACCGGTAAGCCTAATGGGCACGTGCCCGATATTATTTCGAAATTCGGGAACATTAATTTTACGGGCCGGTTTACCGGTTTGCAGAATGATTTTGTGGCCTACGGCACCTTTAAAACTAAGCTGGGAAGGTTTGACCCGGATATAAATTTAAAGATCAACAAGGCAGGCACACCCTCATACAGCGGGAAGATTGATACCTATGCTTTTGACCTGGGTACGCTGCTGGACGAAAAATCGCTGGGCCGTACCACCTTAAATGCCAATATAACCGGCAGTGGTGATGAGGTTAAAAACCTTACTGAAAAATTGGATGCGAAGATCGCTGCGATTGACTATAATGGCTACAATTATCAAAACGTTGGGGTAAACGGAACTTTCATTAAGAAATTCGCTAATGCCAAAATATCCATTGCTGATAAAAACGTCAACCTCGACATTAATGGCAGTGTAGACCTAAACTCTGATGAACCGGTTTTTAGCTTTAACGGCAATATTCAGAACGCGCATTTACACACGCTGAAATTATTAGACGATACCATTACCCTGACAACGAATATAACAACGCATTTTTCGGGCCTCAACTTAAATCACCTCAGCGGTAATGTTTTACTTACTAAAACGCGTGTAATTGATCCCAGGAATAATTACCCCATCGATTCAGTCCTTGTAACCGCGAACGGCACCGGTAATGACCGTGCAATTACGCTTAAATCTGATATGGCTGATGGTTATATTAAAGGAAGCTACGACTTGCCTACCCTACCCTCCTATTTTAAAACTATTGTAAAAAAATATATCCCGTCGTTAAAAACAACTATTGTAAGCCCTAAACCCCAGGATTTTACTTTTAACCTCTCCCTCAAAAACCTCGATCCGTTGATCGCTATTTTTGAACCTGATTTGAAGATACCCGACCAGGGAACATTTATAGGGGAGTTTAATTCCGAAAAAAAGACGGCCACGCTAAACGCTTATATAAAAACGATAATCTATGATAAAATAGTTTTTCATGATTTTATTATCGACGAAAGCACATCTGATCAAAGTTTAGACCTCAACCTTTCGTTAAGTAAGGTTGATATTACCGATAGCTTATTTGTTAAAAACATTACGCTAACAAACTCATTAAGAAAAGACAGCCTGAATTTCAACGTCAAGCTATCCGATAAAGATGCGGTAAATCAGCTCGATTTATACGGCCTGGTTAATTTTGGCAGGGATACTACCGCTAAATTGCAATTATTGCCATCGGACGTAATATTGGAGAACCAAAATTGGAGAATACAGGAAAAGGTCCGGATAAAATTCCTGGACGGGAAAACGGAGGTATCGGGCTTCGAGCTGTCTAACGGGCCGCAGAAAGTGAAGATCAACGGGTTTGTTTCTGACAACCCCGAAGATAAATTGAAATTAACATTTGAAAAATTCAGTATGGCCACGTTCGACCAGTTCAGGCGTACTATCGGGGTACAGCTTCGGGGATCGCTAAATGGCGACGTCATATTTTCATCCCTTACCAAATCACCGGGAATTGATGCGCACCTGGGGATCGACTCCTTAGCTATGAATAAAATATTTGTCGGCGATGTAAAGATCCAGTCAGATCTTGGCAACGACCGTAAGCAGGCAGACGTTAAGCTGAGCATCAATAATCATGGCCTGGAAACAGTAAATATTGACGGGATATATAAACTTGGAAAAACTGAAGAAAACAACCTCGACTTCAATGTAAAAATGAACCAAACAGAAGCCATTATATTTGAACCTTTTATAAACGACTTGGTTTCGAATATTAAAGGCCATGTTTCTACCGACTTAAAGTTAACAGGCCCCCCCTCAAAGCCTCAGTTAAATGGTAATGTTTATTTGCTAAATACCGGCGTTACAGTTAATTATCTGCAAACGCCCTATACCATTGCCGATACATTGAATGTTACCAACAGTGTGATTAATATCAATAATATGATACTTAAAGATAATAAGGGTGGAACAGGGACCGTAAATGGCAAAGTTGATTTGAACGACCTTCAAAACCCCGATATTGAAGCCGTGGTTAATACTGAAAAATTACTGGCGCTAAATACCACTTTTAAAGACAATCACCTTTATTATGGTACAGCATATGCAACAGGGAAATTTAGCTTTAACGGCCCCGTTGATAACATGAATATTAATATAAAAGCTAAAACGGATGCCGGTACAGTTTTTAACATTCCATTGAATACTTCATCTACCGTTGGTGACAACGATTTTATAAAGTTTGTAAGCCATAGTGATACGGCCAAAGCTGTGCCGCTGACCAAAGCATTTGACGGTATTACCTTAAATTTCGACCTTACGGTTGATGAAAAAACAACCGTTAAAATTTTCACCGATTACGGCGTGCTTGAAGGCAGCGGACAGGCTACGGATTTAAAGCTAAACATCAACAGCCTCGGAGATTTTGAAATGTTTGGCGACTTTTTAATTACATCCGGAAAATTTGAGTTTACGGCAAAGAACTTTATCAGCAAAAACTTTGTGGTAAATAAAGGCGGAACTATACGATGGACAGGTAATCCTTCCAACGCCACTATTAATTTGAGTGCTATTTACGAGGTAAGGACCGATATTTCGCCCCTTTATGCGGCTGCGGGCTCAACATCTCCAAAAGGCAAATCGCTGGAGTTGGTACAGGCCCAATTGATATTAACCAAAACATTATTGCAGCCAAATATCGACTTCGATTTTAACTTCCCGCTCGATCCATCGATAAAAGATGATTTGAGCACCTACCTGTCTGATAATAACAACCGCAGCCAGCAGGCCTTAAGTATTATTGTAAGACGGCAATTTTCAAACGGAGCAAATAATAATTTAACCAACCAGGTTTTGGGTACCGCTGGTGAGGCGGTAAGTGAATTTGCGTTTAACAAATTAAATAGCTTTATCTCACAATCAAACATTAAAAACTTCGACCTGAATATACGGTCGTTTAACGATTTCAGCGCATCATACAGGATCAAAGACAGGCTGGTATTTACTGGAAGTTTATTTAACACCAGTACCTCAGGCACCAGCGACCTGTTTCAAAATAGTGCCAGTATTTTTAATTCAAATTTTAACTCTTTAACAAAAGATTTTGAAGCTCAGTACTTTATCAGGAAAGAGGGTGACCTTAGTGCAAGGTATTCATACCGGGTTTTAAATAGTACCACTTTGAACACCCTTAGCGACCAGTTGGGCATACAGTATGTAAATGGTTTGGGGCTGGTTTATCAAAAAGACTTCGACACCTTTGGTGAGTTCATCAGAAGTATCTTTAAATCCGCGAAAAAAGACCCAGTTAAACCTGCCCCCGTAAAAACGCCCGCGTTAGGTGTACCGGCTATAACATCAAAACCTTAAATTAATGGTCACGCATAATGGCATGGTCCATTTTATCTCTTTTGGTTCTAAGGTACGATTCGTTATGAGGGTTGGATGCAATCTCGATAGGAACATTATCCACCACCTCTAAACCATAGCCTATTAAACCGGCCCTCTTTTTAGGGTTGTTGGTCATTAAACGCATTTTTGAAATACCCAGACTGCGTAAAATTTGTGCACCAACGCCATAATCGCGCTGGTCCATTTTAAAACCTAATTCGATGTTTGCTTCAACTGTATCCATACCGTTTTCCTGCAAATGATAGGCTTTTAATTTATTGATGAGTCCGATGCCACGTCCTTCCTGATTCATGTAAATTATAGCACCTTTACCCACCTTGCTTATCATTTCCATAGCTTTATGCAACTGCGGCCCGCAATCACACCGGCACGATCCAAAAATATCCCCGGTAACGCAGGAGCTGTGAACACGCACTAACACAGGTTCGCCGGGCTCCCAGCTTCCCTTAACCAAAGCAAGGTGGTTATCGCCGGTATCAATTTGCGTATAGGCAATCATATCAAAATCGCCCCATTGGGTCGGCATCTTAACCGAAACTTCCCTGCGCACTAACGATTCTGTTGCTAAACGGTATGCGATAAGATCTTTGATAGATATGATTTTAAGATCAAATTCCTTTGCTATTTGCAGCAATTCGGGCAAGCGCGCCATTTCGCCATCTTCCTTCATTATTTCGCATATTAAACCGGCAGGCTCAAAACCCGCCATTACCGAAAGGTCGATAGCAGCTTCTGTATGGCCTGTACGGCGTAATACGCCGCCATCTTGAGCTATTAAAGGAAAAATATGGCCCGGCCGTCCCAAGTCTTCAGGCTTTGTAAGCGGATCGATTAGGGCAAGCGTAGTTCGTGAACGGTCAGAGGCAGAAATGCCTGTAGTACATCCCGCCAGCAAATCGACTGAAACCGTAAAGTTAGTTTCGTGCGAAGTGGTATTGTGGCTAACCATCGGCTCCAACTCAAGTTCCTGCGCCCGCTTTTTGGTGATAGGTGCGCAAACCAATCCACGGCCATTACGCACCATAAAATTTATGGTTTCAGGCGTTGCGTTATGTGCAGCTGTTAAAAAGTCGCCCTCATTTTCACGATCTTCATCATCAACAACTATTATTGTTTTACCATTTTTAATGGCTTCTATTGCTTCTTCAATTGTATTCAACATTCTATGCGCAATTTTAGGATAAAAACTCCGGATCAACTCCGGATCTCCGCTTTTTGAATTTTGTACAAATTTAAACCATAATAAGGTGATAAAGGTCGGCGGTTTGTAAATTAGTTACCGCTGTAAAACCAACTCAACTGGCTGAATTTCTTTTCAATAGTTTATTGAAAAAACGCTTATAGGCATCTGTATCAAACAATACAGAATCCGTAGCTGCCTTATAGGAAAGAAATATCCCGATAGGTGTTATAATAATTATAGCAATCCATGAACCGATTACGGGCGACAGGTCGCCATCTTTGGCATATTTTTCGCCGATGGTGTAGATAATATAATACAGAAGGAAGAAAATAACCGAAACAACAACCGGCAGGCCCAGGCCACCTTTACGGATAATTGCGCCCAGCGGCGCGCCTATTAAAAACAAAGCAAGACACGCGGCAGACAGCGTAAATTTTTTATGATATTCAAGCATAGCCCGGTGTACATCTTTTAACATTTCACTTTCCTGGCTTGCACGATTTTTTACCACATCCTGAATAGACCGTGCTTCACTTTGCGCACTTCCCATACTATTCAACTGGTCATTTACTCTATTTACTAAAGGTGCATTTTTGTTTACCGCAACATAGTTTTTTACCGCGGCAGACTTTTTAGGTACCGAAAAATATTTTATGTAATTGATAATTAGTTTATAGTCAAGGGTACTGCTGCTATCAATAGCTCTTGTTTTGCTTGCTGCGGCATCGTTCAGTTGCTTCAAATTCATCATTTGAAAAGCTGATTTAAATTCATTTTCATCAGTCCGGTGCAGTTTAAGCCCCGAAATATCAAACCGCTGTTCAGTTTCCCTGAAGCGGTAGCGCGTTAATCTTTCGCGGCTGTTAAAATTGGATTGCCCGGCGGTTTCCTGATACTTTACGCCATCCTTCAGTTTCAACACGATAAACTTGTCATCAGGTGTGCGGTACATTCTGCCCTCTTTGGCAATCAACACATCGGTATTATTATCAGTTGCGCTTTTTTGATAGATCATAATACCATATAGTGTTTGCCCGTCGGAGCCTTTTTTCTTAACCCTAATAGTGTACCCGGGAAAACTATTGCTGAACACACCTTCCGGGAAAAAATTGGCTGATTTTTGCTGCCTGGCATCATACAGCAACGAGAAATATTTGAGATTGGCCTTGGGCAGCATGTATTCTGAAAAAAAGAATGCAGCAATACTCAATATCAGCACTACTATAAACATGGGGTACATAGCCCTGCGCAGGGATATCCCGGCCGACTTAATGGCAACCAGTTCATAATTCTCGCCCAGGGCGCCATACGTCATGATGGATGATAACAAAACCGATAAGGGTAACGCCATTTGAACGTTAGTAGCCGAGGCGTAAAGCATCAGCTCCAAAATAATATACCATTCAAACCCTTTACCTATAAGGTCGTCGATGTATTTAAATAAAAATAGCATCAACAATACAAACATCACGATAAGGAAGGTGACCAGAAATGGCCTGATGAATGATTTAATTAGTAAAAGGTGTATTTTCTTCATCAGAATGGAATGTACTTGTGCCCGCAGTATCATGCGGCGGCACCAATCAGGTTTCAGTGGCTATAACGCCGCATTATACCTTCATCATACAAAAATAGGGATAAATAAAAAATTTCAGGCCCCTAAAACGCTAATCAGGTATTCAACCTGGTTATCCCATATTAGTTTGCGTTCGCTGATGGCTTCTTCGGCGGCAAAATCGGTGATGCTTAAAGCAACATCGTTGGTAAGCTCATCCTGAATAATTTCCATTTCAAAAAAATATTGCGGGTCGTCATCAAGCCATCTAAACCTCACTAATTTATATTCCTTTATAGTTATGAGTTTCGCCTTCTGCTGTTCATCGTCCCAAGTAAAGGTGTAAATCTGGTCCCTTACGCTCACATCATCGGCAAACCACTGGGTTAAGCCGTTAGGCTCATTTAAAAAAGTATACAGAATTCGCGGAGATGATTTGATTTCATACTCAATACAAAATTTTTTCTTTTCGGACATTTGGGTTTATACTTGAAACTAGTTAGGCGTAAATGTTAACATTTTTTCTAAAGAAAACGAATTTCTGCTATATTTGCAAACCTTTTTAAGCAGCTAAGCGGTTTAAATTGTAAACACAGGCTATTTAACCGAATAGCCTTTATTATTAAACGGCGGGGGTAGCTCAGATGGTTAGAGCGCAGGATTCATATCCGCCAGGGGGCGGACGGCAATTCTGGAAGATATTGTTCTTAAATAAAAAATGGCGGGGTAGCTCAGATGGTTAGAGCGCAGGATTCATAACCCTGAGGTCGGCAGTTCGATCCTGCTCCCCGCTACTTGAAAATGAGGTTCTTAGCTTGGCAACTAAGGCCTCTTTTCGTTTTTGGTACAACATAGGTACAACATCATCGATATAAGACCTTATAATCCTAAATTTAGCAGTTCGTGCTCACCATCATATATTTTCTTGCATTCCTTATAACGAAAAATTAAATATACTATTTAATAGCAACCGAATAAAGTGGCTTTTTTGCTTATAATTCCTCTTAGCTCGTCATCTGTTAAAGGAAAATTTTTTGAGTAATCATCAATCAAACTTAAGGAAATACGTATCCTGTTCACCCAGTAGCCATCTTCAGGGTTGTCGTTACAACAGGGAGCTGGAGGAAGGACTAAATAACAATTATTTTGTTTCCTGATCAAAACCCTGTTAATTTCAATCGTTATTTGTCCTGGTTCAGCCATTACTTGTTGACCTGTTGGCCGAAAGACAACCGGATCGCCACATTGATTCATGATTCTTTGTAGGTGTATAATTACTTGCGTGTAACTCATCGCTATTAATATTAATTATCTTTATTTTCAGCCTTTTCAAGCAATTCATAAAATTTACGTATCGTGTTCTGTATCGCATCACGTGCAGCTCGGTTTTTGATGTATTGAATGTCTTTAATAAATGCTCCCCCGTCAGTTAATTGTTTAAACACTTTCGGTCGGTCTGCTTCCCGGATATTGGCGCTATCACAGATGTCGTCAAAAGGGCTGGTTTTACCCCTTAAGATACAGATTTCACTTCCTCGTAAGGGCGCGTCCAAAATAACCTATTTTTGTGTCTCTTTAAAATTATAAATTGCATTGCAATCGTCCGGATTATTTTGGTTGATATTTTAAAACCTGCAACAAAATAGCTTCATACCCATAGTTCGTCGAGATTCAGGATCATTTCCTTTTTAGTGGGTGCATGTTCGAAAATAGCTGCCGTTACAGCGTTTTCCCGATATAATCCCTTGAATATTTCTGCATGCCTCACGTCGGCGGTCCAGCTTGCTAAGCCTTCTGTCTTGTGATCTTTCAAAAATGGTGTCCACCATTTCGCCATTTTGAATAAACCGTTTCCGGTAACATGGTGCGGCAATTATTTTATACTTATCGTCGATTTGCCTACATTCTTCTTTTAACGAAATGGCATATTCATTTTTTCTCTCTTGGCTTTCCGCCCGCCACTTTTGCCAATTATTAAGTGGAATGAAAAAATTCGTCGCTAAATGTCATACATGTTCTTTTGTTCAAGCGAAGCTGAATAAAAGAAAAGAACCGGTAGCTTCACAATGATGCCTCGGTCCAAGACAAAAATATATAATTATTAGGATGCACATTATAACATTTTATATCTTAAGTTTGTTTATCACAACCTAACCTAACCTCAAAATGAAATCACAAGTTTTATTAATTAACTTAGTTATTGCCCTGATTTTCTTTCAAGGGTGCAAATCTGTAAAATCGATACTGAATGAGCAGAAAGTCTCAAGCCAGGACGAGCAAAATCTTGCTATCAATGCCAATAGCAAAACCTTAAGTCTTATCAATTCGTGCGATGTGACTATTAACATTGGCAAGAATGACTTCAATAACCTGTTAATACCAGTTCTGTCGAAAAAAATAAACGAACTGGAAATCGCACATGTTAAATCCTACCAGGTAAGCAAGCTGGTTACTACTACTGACAAGGAACAGATAAATTTTACGAGCGATTTTTCATTAACCGCTGATACACTCAATGCCAGCATCAGGGGAAATTTGATTGGGACGGTCGCTTTTGGTGTAAGAAATGACTCTTTAATATTCTTTCCTGCTTTTAAATACATCCATGTAAGTGATCTAACTTATAAAAAAGTCAATAGAATAGAAAGAAAGGCAGTTGCTTTGCTGCTTAATTTAATTTTAAAGGGATTTATTAAACAAGTGAATGGGTATATGATTTCAAAGCTACCTGCCATGCCGTTAAAGGTATTTGATAAAGAAGTAACTGCGCAGGAATTTTTAAAAGACCCCAGTGTAAATGTGACACTCAGCACTCCGCTAAAAATCATTACCCCTTATTATGTCCCTTCTTGTATGATCGATGAAAATGGTATTCATATATTGGCCATCTTCAGCAAAGCGCCCTATTTAACAGCAAGTACAGCGGATTCCGGGCCTCAAATCGAGTTCAAAGATTTTCAAAAAAGTTTCATTGACAAAATGAACACCTGTTTTGCCAATGCGCCGAAGGACGATACAACCTATACACTCTTAGCTAAATCTGCGTTTGCCTCATTCTTTAACACAGCTGTTAGCAATGAAAATATTTCCATTAGCTATTCGAACCCTAAAGTATTCTCCGGCCAGTTCGATAAGAACATAAAAATAAATCTGGATGAGATTGATTGCAGTAAAGTTTCAGTTCCGTGCCCTCAGGTACACATTGTACCGGATTGTAAAATGCCTGATTTTGGCAACTGTGACGGGGGATGCGGCAGGTTTGACTTTTTTTGTAAAGGCAAAGAAGCAGCCTGCAAAGTAAAGGTCCTAGCGGAAAAAACCGCATGGCTTACCAATGTTTATCCGGGATGTAAAATATTACAAGCCAATGAAACAGCATTTAATTTAAATTTAAAAGCAAATTGCCTCGCTACACAGGCCGCTGCCGTAGCCGGCTGTGCAATTACAAAGAAGGCGTTAGAAGTAGTTTTAACTGACCAGATTTCAATTGGCGATATCCACGCTACAGTTGCTGCATCAGCCAATGCCGCAGCAACAATAACGGGTATGAATTTAAACAGCGATTTATCTGGCTTTAACTTTTCTACCCAAGTAAGCGTAAATTCTGGTTTGAATACAACGTTTGGATTCACACCTGAAGGACCGGCAGGTCATTTAGTCTGCGTATTAAAATTTGATCACCCTTATAATTGCGGCGCATCTACGGCGATTCCATCAACTCCTTTCACGGTGACCTCCACTTTTGAACAAGCGGCTAAAGATCGTTTAACCATTAAATTTGCTGTGGATTCGCAAAGTGTTCATATCAACATAGATCCAACTCCCCTTACTTTAATGAACCGAGATATCACTACTCTGTTAAATTGCCCGTTACTACAGTTCGGTGTAGGTCTAACCGACATCGTTAAGGGCTTTAAAGACTTATTTTTCAAGGGTGATTTCTTAACAAATACAGAAAAAGCTATTGTTGAAGGTCAGTATGATTATAAGCTAAAGTCATATGATTTTACCTTACCGATAAATGCAATTCAACTTAAATTAAATGAAAATACGATTACGTTAAACCCTCTAAATCAAGCTACTTATTTCGGTTTTTATAAAAACTGAGCGGTTTTACCCATGGTAGTCAAGGAAACTATTTACAAATCTGAAAGCATGGTTAAAAGTTAACTCACGCGGGAACGCCGAATTATGTTAGCAGGCATGACCGAAGTAGCGATTACTACGGCATCCATTTAAAAAAAGATATAACGGAAAACTTGGGTGTCGATCCAATTGGTACCTTTCATATTGCTTACATCACTATAAATGCGAGAGTTCGCGGTAGCGGGAGTTTAGTCAATGGCCCTTAGACAATATTGCTATGAACGGCAGATAAAAAATAATTTTTAAATTGCACTTGAAATTCTATTATTCAATGGAAGTGATTTGTTTACAGGATGAAGCGTTTTACGACCTAATTGAAAAAGTGGTTAAGCGCATTAAAGACCAGCATAATATAAAAGAAGATAAGTGGATTTCTCGTGAGGAAGCCATGAAAAAGCTGCGCATCACCAGTAAAACCACCTTGCAGAAGTTGCGGGATGAGGGCAAGATTCGTTTTACCCAACCGGAAAAGAAAATCATTCTTTACGATATTGATTCAATCAATGGCTATTTAGGCAAACACGTAAACCATTCCTTTCACTGATGGAGGCACAAGAAAAGTTATATATAAAAGCGTTTAATAACGGCTATCTGCTTGCCAAACATGAGCCGGAATTAGCTGCCAAACTCGCTGTGCAGAAAAACGACGATAGCGAGTATTTTAAAGCGCTGGTTTCGGGGAAGAAAGAATTTGAAAAGGAAATGGAAGCGCAGCAATGGCTGAATAGTTTTTCCAAAGGAAAACCGGAAAGGGAGGATAAAAATTTAGACAAGGAACGATAGAATAAACTACGTAACTTAGTTATGAAATTAAATTTTCGCAACTATGGCAAACGCTATGCAGGATGCACTCACCCGCGCATCCAAGAGTCCGGGATTTAAAGAAGCGCAGGAAGCGCTTAAGACCAATAATGTATCCCTTGCCGTAAATAATACCGACAGGACAGCAACTCAAAATACCCCGTCGAACGACAATAGTGTTGAAGCAGCTCATAATCGGACATCCGGCCAGGATAAGCATGTTATAGAAGCCGGAAAATCCCATATAACGATGGTTAAAAATGCGGACGAGGTTACGCCGCAAATTACCCCATCAAAAACCCCGGCCAATACAAAAGAACAGCAACTCTCAGCGGATACGCAGGAAAATATCGAAAGTGTGCAGCGGGGACAGGGCAACAATCATCGATATGAAAACGCAATGGACAGGGCGCTGGCAAGACCAACGCAGGAAACCTATAAACCAGAGCCGCAAGCGGAGAAAGAACGCTAACCCTGTCTGCAAATAATAAACGGCAAACATTTTGGTAATATCAGGACAAAGACTAAATTAGTCCTGAAAATCTATTCCTAAACCTTTACCAAAATGGATTTCAACCTAGACAAAATCATCTACAATTTTAATGGGCAAGAAAGCTTTACCATCGGGCAGGCTTGCGAGGGTGTGCAGATTTTTGGCGGGATCGGTTCCGGCAAAACGAGCGGAAGCGGTGAAGCCCTGGCGCGAGCATTTCTCACCGCAGGATTTGGCGGATTGGTGTTGTGCGCGAAGAAGGACGTACTGGATGACTGGAAACGCTATGCGAAGGCAACCGGAAGGGATAATAACATTTTAGTATTTGATGCTTCGGGGGATTTTGTATTTCCTTTCCTTCAATATGAAATCGAACGCAAAGGTGAAGGGGCTGGCTATACTGAGAATTTAGTCCGGCTGTTTACGACCGTTTATGAAGCAATCGACCGCAGTAAAAGCAGCGGCGGGTACGATCCGTTCTGGACAAGGGCAATGCAGCAACTACTTCGCAACACCATTGATCTTTGCATGATTGCCGGGGGAGCCGTATCAGTTCCGTTAATTCGCGAGGTGATTCTCTCTGCCGCTAAAAGTCCCGAAGAACTCGACAGCGAAGAATGGCGAAATAAAAGTACCTGCTGGAATCTTTTAAAGGTGGGGCACGAGAAAGAACTCGACGAATGGGTACAGCTCGATTTCGACAGTACCGCTTCTTTCTGGCTGGAAGAATATCCCGGCCTTGCCGAAAAGACCCGTTCCAGCATCCTTTCAACACTCACTACCATGATGGATATCTTCCTGCGCCGTCCTTTCCACATGCTCTTTTCAAAAATGCCGGAAGACCGCAGCAAAATAGCCTGGCCTGAACTTACCCATAAAGGTGTCATTATCATTATCAACCTGCCTGTAAAAGAATTTGGCGATGCAGGCAGAGCCGCGCAGGTCGTTTATAAATATCTCTGGCAGCAGGCTGCTGAACGCCGGAAAATAGATAAAACCACCATGCCGATATTTTTGTGGGTGGACGAGGCGCAGAATTTTGTCACCGAATACGATATGCAGTTTCAGGCAACCGCCCGCAGCACAAAGGCATGTACAGTATATATGACGCAAAATCTCCCAAACTACTACGCCGAAATGGGCGGTGAACAAAGCAAATACCGTGTTGATTCCCTTGTCGGAAATCTACAAACCAAAATCTGGCACGCCAACAGCGATCCGCTGACCAATGAAAACGCCGCAGAAACCATCGCCAAGAGTTGGCACACACGGGAAACCTCAGGGCAAAGCTTTGGTGCGGATAATTTTAATTTGAGCGCAGGTAAAACCGAAAGTTTTGATTATGACGTGCCGCCACAAACTTTTACTAAACTTAGAAAAGGCGGCAGCCTGAATAATAAAATCGTGGAAGCTATTATTTTCCAAAATGGGCGCATTTGGAACAACAAAAAAACCTACTTACCTACACAATTTAAACAATATGATCCATGAATGAGCAACCAACAGCCGCTATGGCTCCAGACAATGACAAATCCCGCAACGTAACCGGCGGGTATAACATGATGGCGCTAATGTTTCCCTTTATCAATTTTATCATGTTCTTACTCGGATGGTTTACCGTCCCTGTTGAAGTTCTTTTCCGGCGCAATTTTGGGCAGCGATGGTTGACCGTCATCAATTTTTACGCGGGCTTTTTTGTATTAGGCGTTTTTACTACAATACAAACCCTGGCCAGTGCATCTTACAATACTTCTTACTATCAGCAGCAGCCTGTTGGAGCTAATGCGGAACCTTCTTTTTGGGAAAGCCTCATGAATAAAAGCATGTTGATATTTCTGCTGGCTTACTTGCTTATTAGCTCCTATCATTTTTTCAGGATATGGTGGGGAAACCGCACAAACACCGCCTTGCATTCGTTTAATGATGGCACTTCACGATTCGAGCCAATAGCTGAACTTCTTCTGCACGTTGTAAACATCGCGGCAGTTCCTATCATACGTGTGTATATGCTTTTGCTTCCTAAGGAAGAACGCGAAAGAAAAATTTCAGTGCCGCCGCTTCTTGACGATGTGACCGCATTTGCCAATACGGTTTTTGAACCACTTTTGCTGCTGATACTTGCCTTGATATTTCCGGGTGCCACCCGGATGTGGCTGCTGATTTCCGCTGCCGCTTTAGCGATTTACGCGAACTGGAAAGAAACCGCCAAATTAAATAAGGTGCTCGATTTCAGGGATTCCGTTATTCAGGCAACGGACATGAGTAAACACCACAATTTATCAGAATTGCCAAGCAATGAAACGGTTATTTTAAAACAAGCGGCACATACACTCAAAAATAACCCGGAAGTAGCGCCACAGGTGGCGCAGCGTTATCCCGACCTGATGGACATTATTGAAGAAATGCAAGCCGGGAAAAATTTTGTTGAAGCATAATGATTTTATTACATCTTAACTCATTAAATTTATGAAAAATACTGCTAACTTTCACAATGGCACCAAATCCAATAATCGAACTTTCTAATGTTTCTTTCAGGTATAACAAAAAAAGCAACTGGATTGTGGACGACATCAGCCTTTCTATATACGAAGGACAAAAAGTTGGAATTATAGGAAGTAATGGATGCGGAAAATCAACGCTTTCAAAATTAATGATCGGAATAAGTAAACCGACTAAAGGCTGTGTAAAGATTTATAACAAGAAAGTTAAATGGAACAGACATTATCCAGAAATGGGCTATATCGGCGATCCGGGATACAACACAGAAGAATTGGGGCTTCCGGGAAATTTAACTGTTCAAATTCTTATTGAAACTATTATTAACCTTCAATGTGTAATCGACGAGTGCGAAGATATTATTAATTTACTGGAACTAAGACCATTGTTTAAGGAAGAGATCAGTAAGCTTTCCACAGGTCAAAGAAAGAGGTTAATGGCATGCATTACGTTTATTCGCAAGCCAACAATGATAATCTTAGATGAGCCATTTGATGGGTTAGACAAAAATATCAAACTTTATATCAGTTCGCATTTAAAAAAATTATATGAAGATAGGAACATTACGCTTTTGCTTATTTCACATAGTAAAATTGAAATAGATACATTTACAGATAAAGTTTATTTTTTGGAAAAAGGTAAAATTAAACAAGTTGAGCAAAGGTATTTTAATTTAACATTGAATTTTAGGGGCAAAACAATGTCTTATTCAAAAAAAATAGGTGTGATATTAGAGATGTTAAGCGAGCAAATGGAAGAATCGTTAAATTATGGTGAGCATTTGAGTTTATATCTTAGTCCATTTGAAGAAAAATGACAGAATTAAATAAAGCATTAATTTTATCTAAATTTAATATAATAAGTTTTTTTAAAAGCAAAGGATTGTGGTTCTCATACTTCTTTTGTGTCTTAATATCAATATTTAATAATTGGGATGACAAAAGAAAATCCCTAGTTCTTCTTAATATTCCAGTTTATTGGGATAATCGAACAACGGCTTTTAAGTCTCTTTTTTACGAAGTTTATAATTTTTGGTGGATTTTACTAATAATAGTAATTATTCAAAAAATAATGTTCCCTTTGAAAGATAGCTTTACAATTAGTAATACGTTATGGTTGAGGTTTTCCTATGCGACACCAACCACACTTGCAATTTCCAGGGTTTTTCTCGTTCTTTTTTTTGTACTTTTTATTATCGCTTTATCAATGATATGGTTGATGCTCTTTTTATCCAAGCAAAATCTTGATTTCAACTACATTTATCTTTTGCCGATTTGGGGGCTAACGGGGTACATATTACTGTCAAGTAGCTTATTGCTTTTATTTGACTCCAATCATTTGCTTAATAATAATGCAAGAATTATGATTGTTTTGGTATCATTATTTATACCAATGGGACTTTTTTATTTCGAAAATAAATTTACCCAAATTTTTGATGGCTTTTTTCCTTATTCTTTTCCAGTTGGATTTGACAAAGTTGAGATTTATACTCAGCGAGCATATTTAACTTCAATTTTTATAGGAATAATCTTTTTATTAACACACATTATAAAAAAATACTTCTCAAGTTAAACTACAAACTATGAAAAGATTGAAAATCCAGGTGCTATCACTATTTTTTGTGACAGCGACCGCAATAAGTTCTTGCAATGTAGCAGTAAACTTTGTTCTATTAGGAATAGAAATAGTTGGAGAACACGTAGTTGACTCGTATTTCGGGAAGTTTTTAGATTCCGCTGGAGACAAAATAATAGGTTTTCTATTTAATAAATCGAAGCAGAAGGACTCTCAAATTGGAACGATCGAGCCTCTAGAAAGAAATCAATTGTTAGGAAAAAGTACAGAAGATATTCGGTATGTTGTCCATTATAAAAAAAATACCCAAGTTTTAACTGATACCATTACCGCATCAAAAGATCTGATAATTTTTATGCGGCCGGCAGTAGATAGTACCTGGAGACTTACGGAAAATTCACATGACTTTATGAAAAAAAGGGTTGCAGTGGGCACCGTACAAATAGCTCTTAAAACCTACGGATATTTAGACATTTCTAAAGTTAATGGCGTTCTGGGAAGAAAAACCATTGAAGCTATTAAAGATTTTCAAGAAGATCACAATATGCCTAAAACTGGTAAGTTAACGGTTCGTACAAGAGATTCAATATTGGGCATTAAAAATACATTATCAATACAATGAGAACACTTACGAGAATGATTGGATTTATTTGCCTTTTTATTTCAATCCTTTTCTTTTTATACGGAAGTATAGAAATTGCAAAGGAAGCAAAAGAAAAAACATCAACAGTGCAGATGGCTCCAGATATTGAAATTGTAAAAAATAAACCAGAAAAAAAAATGGCGCAAAAAGGATTCATTTTGAGCGGTATATTTTTTATATCAGGGTCAATAATTTTAGCATTCGGTTTTAAAATTAAAAAGTAAACCCTTGCAGTTGTTTTGTCAAAAAAACAGAAATCAAGCAAAAATTGTGATATAACAGACGACTAACCATTATTTAGCCGCCCCAAATAACCGTTATTGATAATATTCATGAAAATGTCATCATGTAGTAATAAATGTTTAACACTTTTATGATATAATGCGCTTAGTAAAATAATTTAAGGATAATTTTATGATTGAAGAAACTAATAAACTTGCTTGGTATGACGTAAAAACGGTTGCTTGGGGAATTGGTAGTGCCGCTGGCTGTATTTTGGCTGCGACTGTTTTAACGGTTGGGTGGCCATTGGCGGTGCTCGGGATTGCCGTCGGATTATTTTGTGGATTTAAATCGTGGATGACGCAAAATGAAAAACTTTCCTCATTATCAACTAGTGCTGCGGAACAAGTAGTGACCAAATTGGGCCGTAGCGCTATTGAACCATCTATAGAGTTGCCAACAAAAATTACACCACAAAAAACTCCTGAAACTGAAAAGGGCAATAGCAGCCTTTTTAGGTAATTTTCAAATCATTGTCGTTCAGGTACCTGAAAAATCATATTGATCAAAGTGTATATAATATTGTTATATTCTCAAAAGTATCGATATTACTCGATTTCTGTTAAGATTTTAAAATATGTTTAGTGGATTTAGGTCAACTACCTGATTATAGGCGGAGCTTCATTTCTTCACCAAAACGATTCCTGTTGGATGTCGGGAATGTTATGATTACCATAATGAGTTTATAAATTGTCTATTTCCTCAATTAGAATTTCCTTTACAAATAAACCATCTTCTTTCTGATCGTTGCCAATGTTAGCCCGAACATACTTCACACGGTAGGTTGCCAGATAATCAAAGAGCGTGGCAAGATTCCTGCCGGTGATGGTAATTTTTTTACTGGCAGTAAAAATCTCTATGGCCGCTTCATTATCAAAATTTATTTCGGTAAAAAAGGAGTAAGGCAAGGCCTTACGCTTGCCATTTGACAGACGTAAATCAAGGCAAGCCGGAAAGCTTCCTATGTTTGATTTGGCGAAATATTCGTTAACGAAATTATCTGCCGGTTCAGCCGCCATTTCCTTGCCTGCTGATGTCTCTTTATCTTGTTCTAACCTCTGCTTGAAGTCCATAATTCTTAATTTTAGATGTTAACTGATAATAGGTTTCCGCCGCTTTTTCCTGCCATTTTTTGAAACCGGATATACGGTTTATTTCCGCTGCCCGTGCCTGGGTTTGCGCTTGCTTCATTGCGTTAAGTTCCGTAGCCGTTGTCCTTTGTGAGCTATGGCTTACCGCCTGTTTCAAACTTTCTTTGTCGTCGGTATAAATGGACACTGCCTGTTTTCCCCGTGACACGGAAACATAGAATTGTTCCATCGACGAAGCCCTAAATGTTGATGAACTTTGTGAGATAATCACCTTATCGGCTGTTTTGCCTTGCGAAGAATGCGAGGTCGTGACATAGCCCAAATTGAACTGCCCGTAATCTTTTGGGATAACCGAGCCATTCGAGAGCTTGATATTGCCCTGCCTGTCAAATCCCTGTATATTATATGTCGTGCCGTTAAACAGATGTTTACCGCCGGTACTTTTACCGTTGCCGGTAATGCGTATTTTATCGCCTTTGGTAACGCCAATTTCTTTTGTTTCATGCACGGAGAATTTATTGGCAGCAGCAAACGGAATATCATGACTCACACCTTGCGCGTCCTTTGCCATCAGGTTATTTTCTTGGGCTTTCATTACTTCCAAACGGCTGCCTTCTTTTATACCCTTCATGTTTTTATGAAATACGAGTACCTGTCCGGGATTATACATTTCGGGGTTCTGTTTTTCCGCTTCGGTAAATTGCAGGTTTTTTAAAATTTTGAATGAACGGTCGTTAGTCTCAAGTATATGCCTGTCTTTGAGTTTATTTCTTATTGCTCCTGTAACCAACTCGCCTTCGGCATGGGTCGGGGCTATTACCAGAACTTTCTGGTTTTGGAACTCTCCTTTAGCTTTGGAGCCTTTGAAGGCCGAATTGTAATAATCATCGGCAATGGCATTCATACGTTCCTCTTTGTCGGCAATTTCTTTGATGGAACCTATTTTTTCTAATTTCTTAAAGCCTTTCTCAATTCCGCCATCCGAGAGCAGTTTTACCGCCTGCCTGTAATCCTCATTCTTTTGCCGTAGAATCTTATTGACGGTTATTGGCTTGATACCCCCTTGCTGCTCAACTATCCGCAAAGCATCACCGCGCTGTACGCTGTTATGTTGCTTTGTATCACCGGATAGGATGATTCGCGCACTTTGCGCTTTGGCTATATCAAAAACCTTGTTCATATCACGGTTTGACAGCATCCCGGCTTCATCTATCCAGAGTACCTGCCTATGAAGTTCTGATTGCAGGTTTTTATCCTGAATCAGTTTGGCAACCGTATTCGCATTTTTAAATCCTTCGCTGCGCTGCACGCCCCGGCTTGCTTCACTTGACGGTGCAAAAGAATAAATCCGCTTGCCGCTTTCGTTAATACCCTGTTGCACTTCTTTCATAAGCGTGGTTTTACCCGTACCGGCCTTGCCGGTGATAATGGTAATGCCGTCGGTCGAAGACAGCGCATGTTTTACCGCCATTCTTTGCTGATCATTCAAGAGCGGGTTTTTCGGTTCGTAATTTTCATTGATCGGGCGGAACTTATTTTTTGCTTCTATGGAATTTACAATAAGCCGCTTTTCTTCGCTTAGCGCTTCCTTGGTAGTAATGAACGTGCGTAAATTTTCAGTTGCCAAAAGGATATTATTGTCGCCGTCAAACTCATTTTTTACCTGTTTTGGTGTGGTATCACCGACCGACGATTTTATCGCGGTCGCTAAAATCTCTTTATCGCT
>CAZZUU010000011.1:20715-27789 GCA_964657275.1 uncultured Mucilaginibacter sp.
TCTTTCTAAATGGTGGTTTAATGAAAATTTCAAAGCATCAAGCGCGAGGTTAGTTTCTCTCATATCGGCGTCACTATCCGCAGAATATTTCTTAAGGTTTTGGATCGCTGCCAGTTCCTGGGCGGTCAAGCGCCCCCGCCAATCGGTTTCCTGCTGCGCTGTTGTAACTTCAACCCTTTTGGCCTCCCGTGTTTTTGCACCAATTTCTGATTTCTGTTTTTCATCAGTAATATTATGCTCTGCTGCATAATCCTCAATTTCTTTGGTACGCCGCGAGAACTTGTCT
Source organism: uncultured Mucilaginibacter sp. (assembly GCA_964657275.1). Taxonomy (GTDB): domain Bacteria; phylum Bacteroidota; class Bacteroidia; order Sphingobacteriales; family Sphingobacteriaceae; genus Mucilaginibacter. The sequence goes on from CAZZUU010000011.1 coordinate 21,002, forward strand.
ATTGTTGGCTTTTCTATCCCTGCCAGTTCAAAACTGTTTTCGGTTCTGCGGGTCTTGTATCCTATGCCCTGTAGCTTGTTTGCAAGCCGTGAATGAAATACCGCTTCATAGTAAGGCGCGTCCCGTATCAATTGAGCAAACTGCCCTGCCTTCCATTTCTTTTCTTGGCCGTCATAGGTAGCATTGAATACAAAACAATGGCTATGCAGATGCGGGTCAGGAACCCCGTCTATTGGCCTGGTGGTAAAATGGGTAAATTCGCCGTAGGCGATATTGGACGTCAATCGGTTTTCATTTTTACCATTGCCCCGCACCCGTCCCTGCATTTCGGTTTCAATTTCCATCATGGTTTCCCTGACCGACGCTTGAAAGGCATTTAGGATTATCCTTTTTTCTTCTTCGTTTGCGAAAGCATAGGCAAGGCTGATGGACTTACTGGCATTGAAAGTAAAATCATACCCGACCCTTCTGTCTTTGTCGTTCCTTCCAGTTAAAGTTTTTCCGGTAAGCGGATTTATGTTATCGCACAGAAGGGCGAAATCATGTTTGGCAATATCTCCGGCGAGTGTTAACATTTCAGCCCCCATTCCACCCCATCTGCCTATTGCTTGATCCTTTTCAGAATAGTAATCAAGCTGCGCAGAATGACCCTCTTTATAGTACTCCTCACAGTAATATTTCTTGGCTCCACCCGCCGATTTATTCATGGTTATACGCAGCATTGCAACTCATTTTCAGGCATATTACGGCGCGTTTTTTACATTTCAAAATTATGGTCTAACGTGTATTAACGTGGTTTAATATGGTGTTTTGCCACCCTGACTTATGATAAAATATCCGCGCTAATTGCAACACCGCTAAACCCAAAAACAGGACTATGGTTCGGCAGATTTTATGCACTATGTTCGCCGCTATTGCCTATGGCTCTTACATATCCAATCGCAGTTTGTTCGGGTTTTTCTTTACCTGCTTATGTGTTTTTGATAGCGGCTTTTCTCCGCTCCGGTGTCCTGATTACCGTGCCACTTCCTGCCTTGTAAGGCTGCTTTAAGCCCGTCCTTTTTATGAGAAGCTGAATCCGCATCCGTGCCGGTAAACCTGCCAACACGGTTTCCACTTTGTGGACATCCTCCGTGTTTCGGTTGACCGGTAAAGCTTCGCCACGTCTTAGGCGGCTTCGGTTCGCTCTCATAAGGACGCAATTATGCAGCCTTAAAAACAAGGAGAAAGAACATGAGCACTACAGAGACACAAACCGCAAACGGAAAAGCACCAACCCACATAGCCTATCAGGTACGTGAAGGAAGCCAGAAAAGCTACTGGACACGTATCGGGGCAGCGTGGGCACACGCAGACGGCAAGGGCTTCAACATCCAGCTCGAATCCGTACCGCTCGATGGCAAGATTAGCCTTCGTGTCCCCTCCGAAGCTGAATAATCATCATAATCTGGGCGAACTTCGGTTCGCCCAATAACCCAAAAAGGAATCCATACAATGAAACCACAACCTTTATCTCAAGAAGTCATCGAGACATTACTGACCGCTATGATTCGATTACTAAACGATGCTACGCAATACACAAATGAAGCTCATTCGCACATTTGCCGAGGTGAACAAAACACCGCAATCGGGACACTCATACCCGTTGAAGACATGCTTGATCAGGTGTCGAATCTGTTCAAGGCGATTATCTCTATGCACCAGTACAACCGATAGGAGGAAACTATGCAAAATATTATCAATCCATTTTACGCCCGCCGTAAGCATGTCGTTTTGTCGAATCATCCTCGTAGGCAAGACAGGGCGACTTACGCCAAGCTTCCCAAGTCACCAGTTACTGCCAGTCCTGTACCACATCTCACCAGCCTCTATCATTTTAGCAAAGCAGGTGAATATGGCGACCGTAGTTACCCTGGCAATTGCGGTGGCAATCTTATAAAGGATTTACTCCGCTTTTTTCAGCCAAAGAATGTGTTCGACCCTATGACTGGCAGCGGCACATGCCGCGACGTATGCCATGAACTTAAAATCGACTGCCATTCAAGCGATGTGCGCGATGGGGTTGATGCCTGTGATGCCTCACAGTTTCCCCGCAACCACTTTGAGTTTGCATGGATTCACCCGCCCTATTGGAGGCAGAAGCTTTACACCGAAGACCCACGGGACTTGTCCCGCACCCCCACACTCCAAGCGTTTCTTGAACGTTACCGTTTGCTCATTGAGAATTGCGCTGGTTCTCTTAAGAATGGTGGCAAGCTTGCTATCCTGATGGGCGACTACCTAGACCGTGAGGCAAAATTTGTCCCGCTGGTGTTCTGGACGAAGCACCTCGCCTTGCAGGTAGGCTTACGCCAGCATTGCACCGACATTATCCGTTTCGGTCACGGAGCAAGCAGCAGCAAGAAAGTCTATCGCAGCAGCTTTATTCCCGGCCTGCATGACGTGTGCATGATTTTTGAGAAATGCGATAACCGCCCGGTAACAGGTCGTAACCTGCAACCCGGCTTGTTTGAACCGGGAGTATAGTACCATGCAACAAGACATAATTTTTACCCTTACGATTGATGGGCAGGAAATCTTGGTACGTTACCGCCCGCGCTATTTTATAGCCGCCGATTATGCACATTTTGAATTTACCAGCCCCCACAAACCGCGCCGCCGTATTCCGGTAAGAGAAACCGGATACCGCAGTCACTTTTCGCCGATGCACGAGGTCGAAGCCGCCCCGTCCGTTGAAGCATACGCTCGCGCCCTGGCGCTCGCTCTTTCAACGACTAAGAAATCAAACATCGATGATGACGAAGACGGCTCCCAAATGGACTTATTTTAGGCCAAACAATTAAGTCTTATTTAATACAGCTAAGAGCTATTTTGGTGACGATTTATGATAGGATTTAAAGTATATTTTTATTTAGTAGTTTTTGGAACAGACATCTCCCCTTATAGGCTCTATAAGGATTTTTTTTCAAGCAGGAGCGTAGGCTTCAGCAATGCATTTTTCACGGCACTATAAGCAGGAAATAAGTCTTAAATTACGTCCGACCTTTCATTTATTTTATCGAAGCTAAACAGAGGGATAATTTATTTTCAATATTATTCATTACCTATTGGTATTTTTGGAATTCTCCACTAAAATAATTGAAAATTCGTTATAGGAAATGAACTTGACGCCTTATCACGCAAAATATATTGCCTATGAACTTACTAAACAGAGTTCGTCGGATAGTATGCAAAAGCTTGCCTCAACCCTTGTTGATGCGCAGGTAGATTTGAACCCGCATCAGGTTGAAGCTGCACTTTTTGCGTTCCGGTCGCCCTTATCCAAAGGCGCTATACTGGCCGACGAAGTGGGATTGGGAAAGACGATTGAAGCTGGCTTAGTAATTTCTCAGAAATGGGCAGAAAGAAAACGTAGAATTCTTATTATTACTCCAGCCAATCTTCGCAAACAATGGAGTCAAGAATTAATGGATAAATTTTTCTTGCCCTCAACAATCCTTGAAACAAAGTCTTTTAACGAAGCTGTAAAGAGTGGGAACCTAAATCCGTTCGACTGTGCTGAAATCGTGCTTTGCTCCTATCAATTTGCGAGAACTAAAGAATCTTATGTAAAACATATCACCTGGGACTTGGTGGTAATAGATGAAGCCCACCGGCTAAGGAATGTTTATAAAACCGGCAATAAAATTGCAAAAGCAATAAAGGAATCTATAGAAGAAGCACCTAAAATTTTGCTTACGGCGACACCACTACAAAACAGCTTGTTGGAATTATATGGACTGGTCAGCATCATTGATGATTACGCATTTGGCGACCTAAAAAGCTTCAGGTCTCAATATAGCAAAATAAATGGTAGCGCAGACGAAAGCGCATTCCGTGAATTGAAAGAACGGTTAAAACCTGTTTGTAAACGGACACTAAGGCGGCAAGTATTGGAGTATATTAAATACACTAATAGAATTGCTTTAGTCGAAGAATTTTATCCTACCAACGACGAACAGAAATTATATGACCTTGTAACAGAATACCTTCAACAGGATATCTTATTTGCCTTACCTGCCAGCCAACGAAAGTTAATGACTTTGATATTGCGAAGGCTACTTGCGTCATCTACTTATGCAATTTCGGGGACATTAGAAGCATTGTCCGTAAAGCTTGATAAAATAGTCAAGCAACATGAAGTACCAAATATAGACGATGCGTTTTCAGATAATTTTGAAGCCTTTGATGAACTAAAAGACGAGTGGCAAGGCGATAATGATGAAGACGATAAAGTTTCGAGTTATACAGAACAGGAAATCGATTACATCAAATCAGAAATACAATCCTTAAAGGAATTTGAAACTCTTGCTAAATCCATCCTTATTAACTCAAAAGGGGAAAAGTTATTTACCGCGCTTGATAATGGTTTTCAACATTTGAAACGCCTGGGCGCGCCCCAAAAAGCAATTATTTTTACAGAAAGCACCCGCACCCAAGAATATTTGAGAGGTATTCTTGAAAATAGGGGATTTGAGGGACGCGTAGTAATTTTCAACGGCACGAATAGCGATAAAAAATCAAGGCAGATATATAATGATTGGATAAGCCGCCATGAGGATACAGACAGGGTAACAGGTTCAAAAACTGCCGACATGAGGGCTGCTCTTGTAGATTATTTCCGGGACGAGGCAATTATAATGATTGCTACGGAAGCCGCTGCAGAAGGTATTAACCTCCAATTTTGCTCCTTAGTTATAAATTACGATTTACCTTGGAATCCTCAGCGTATAGAACAGCGGATAGGCCGTTGCCATAGATACGGCCAAAAATTTGACGTGGTTGTTGTAAACTTTCTAAATAAGGCAAACGCAGCAGATGTAAGAGTTTACGAGTTATTGGAGCAGAAATTTAAATTGTTTGATGGTGTTTTCGGTGCAAGCGATGAAGTTCTGGGAAGCATAGAAAGTGGGATAGACTTCGAAAAAAGAATCGCAACAATTTATCAGGAATGCCGAACAATCGACCAAATTCAAACTGCTTTTAACGAACTTCAAAAGGATTTGGAAGCCAATATAAATGATTCGTTACAGCAGACCCGGAAAAATCTTTTGGAAAATTTTGATGAAGAAGTACACGAAAAGCTGCGGATCAACTTACTGGAAAGCAAAGAATACCTGACAAGGTACGAAAATTGGTTACTGACAATTACTAAATTCTACCTCGGTGATAATGCAGTATTTGCTGAAGATGAGCATTCCTTTACCCTTAAAACGAACCCCTTCCCAAATGAGAGCATCCATGCCGGCCCGTACCGGATCGGCAAAGGGTTTGATGATGCTAACATTTACCGTACCAGTCATCCGCTTGCCGAAAGAATCATAAGGGAGTGCAAACGCGCTGATTTGCCCTTAAAATGCCTAGAATTCAATTATACAGGTTCAGCCACAAAAATCACTATCCTTGATAAGCTAAAAGGCAAAGAAGGCTGGCTAAAAATAATAAATTTGAATGTGGAAAGCTTTGAACCAGAGGATTATGTTATTTTATCTGGTGTAACATCGGATGGAATAAAATTAGATACAGAGGAATCCCAACGATTGTTTTCATTGCCAGCGAAGATTTCCAATTGGGAAGAATTACCCAATACGGATTTAAACGAAAAAATCTCAAATACTATTGCCGATCATAAAGCTACTATCTTAGGTGAAATTGGAGCAAGGAATGGTCAATATTTTGAGCAGGAACTGGAAAAGTTAGATAATTGGGGAGAAGACCGCCGCAATTCTTTAAAAGTAACTTTGAAAGAAATTGATGAGAATATCAAATCAATAAAAAAAATGGCAAGGCTGTCCCCTAATCTGCCCGAAAAATTGGGCTTTGAAAAAGAACGCAAAAAATTAGAAAGTGAACGAGATAGCGCATGGAAAGACTATGATAATGCTGCCAAAGAAATAGAATTGAAAAAAGACCAGTTGATAAATAAAATCGAAGAAAAGTTGAAACAGAATATAAAAGAAGAAAATTTATTTCTTGTTAAATGGGCACTCTTATAAATCGTATATTACTATGGCCGATATAAATAAAACTGTTGCTGCTGAAATAGTGAAGCAATTGAAAGAAAAGCATCTAATTGAAACCACAGAAGCCAGTATAGAAACTAAAATAGCTACTGGCACAATTAAAGATACCGATTGGAAATTACATCTCGAATCTCAAATTAGGAATTTAGAAAAGCAAGCAAAGAATGAAGCTCAATAGCCTATATATTAATGCTTTTAGAGGGGCTACGAAACCTATAACAATGCATTTTAGCAATGATAAAAACATTGCTTTAATATATGCTGAAAATGGCAACGGGAAGACCACGATTGCTGACGCATTCATTTGTCTATGCACCGATGGGATAGGGTCATTAGCTGACAAATCAAATACAGATTTATCATTTTTAAAATCATTAGGCGCTCAAAATAAAGATTTACTTATACAACTTCAGACAGATACTCAGCTATTCAAAGCAACTCTGTCCCCAACATCTAATAAAATAGTTAAAACGCCTGATGCTAATTTACCTAAGCTTAATGCACTTAGACGATCTCAAATTACCTTATTTATCGAAGGCACAGCCTCAGACAGGTATAAAACATTAGCCTCTTTTATTGATGTTTCTAACATTCAGAAGTCTGAAACTGAATTAAAAAAACTGATTGCATCATTAGACACTGATTTTACTTCAAGTACGAGGAGTTTAACCGATGCTACTCATACCTTAACCGAAATATGGAATAAGGAAGGGAACCCATTAGATA
>CAZZUU010000012.1:0-26528 GCA_964657275.1 uncultured Mucilaginibacter sp.
TATCGAAGAAAAGCCCCATAACACCAGGCCTTTCCACAGTGCCTAAAAAACCCGCAAAAAAAACATCTTTTTTAACGAAGGCTCAAAAAAACTTTAAAGAGGAACTAACTTACACACGCCGGCAAATAACCAGTATAAACCCAATGTCATTTTTCAACAATTCCACCAGGATCGTTCACCTGTATTGCAAAAAAAAAGCTAACTTGGCTACCACACCTCAGTGGAAAACGGATCCGTTTTCCACTGAACCTTCCAACATACCCAATATTAAACTGTAATACGCAGATTATTAAGTGAAATGGAATCACTTTTTAATTGGTTTGGGGTCTGTTGTATTTACTTCTGCATCAAATTGGCCACTAGTTAAACGCTTAGCATACAAAACTTTCCATTCTTCTAATTGCATTTCTCTTTCTTTATCAGGCCTGTTTAAAAAGGCTCAGGTCTCAGAATCACAGTTGTCATTATTCAAATCAACATCCCATCCAAATTCCTCTGAGTAGAACACTTCACTTTGCGTGTTCTTTTGTTTGCTCATACCCTCTAATTATCTAATCAAATTTGAATGCCTTCATCTCCTGCTGACAGAGTGAAGAAGCTTTTGGAATGCGTTTAAGATATAGGTCTGTGTTGAGTATCGACGTAAAGAAGAAATCCACAGCTAATTTGAATAGGTCAATATCAACTTCGCCAAACAGCGGTTTGTTGTCAACGTCCAACGCCTCAAATACATAGTTACCGTTCTTAACAAACACGCCTTCTTCTCTATACAGCAATCCTTCTAACAAGGCCGTATTGGTCTCCGGTGCGAGTTTCCGATCTTTCTCGACGCTCATTTTAAAGACTGTTTCCGAAAGCTTGAACTGTTCAATGACGGTTAATCCTTTTTCGACTGAAATAGAGTATGAATCCATTTGCTCGCTGTTGAGACAACAAAGATTACTAATAAAATTAGCATTTCAAAGCGATTTTATTTATTTTTGTTCAACAAACTGATTACTATGTACAATAATCCAACAGTCATTGCGCTAACCGTCTTTTCAGGTTTGGCGGGTGCTATACTCACACAAATCATCACCGCAGCTAACGGTTACTTTACAGACAAAAGGAAGCAAACTTTAGAACTTAAAAATCAATACAGAGCCAAAATGGTGGAGATTGGTGAAAGCTTCTATTACATTACTGGTGAAAAGATGGCTTCTATTAAGAAGAATATCGGTTATTGGAAAAGTAACAACCCATTTAGAACGCCTGAGACTATTGAATACCTGAAAAAAGAAACATTGCGGTTTAACACCTATATGGAGAAGCTAGATGAAGAGAACTGGAAGTATAATCTGATCGGCTTGTATTTTAAAGTAGAATACGCTACGGAAGATGTCCACAAGGATAATGACAGGTCGAAGCAGTTATTCTTATCGTACCTTGACCTGGGAAACGTTATTATCAGGGCTTCTGAAGAAGTGGACGAGTTAATATATCAACGGTTTGCAAGTACAATGTTGGAAATGTGCGCTCATTATGAGATGATTTACTCCAAACTCGAAAAGGATAAAAACGCTGTAAAGAGCCAGTTGCTGCATAGATTTGATGCTAACCAATAATATCATCTATGCTGCGTTTTATCTATTGATGATGTGGTTTTTATAGTTCATTCCACCGCTGCCTTTAACTTTCTGTCTTATGCACAGGCAACAGATAACAATGTTAAAAGTTAACGCTCTTAGGCGTCTCTTTATCCAAGGGCCGTTTAATAGACTTCAAACCTCCAAAAAGTTAAAAATATCACGAAATACCCTAAAGAAGTATGTGGATGAATTCGAAGCCATAAAGAAGCACTATCCTGATAAACTAGCTGACGTGGATTTTTTTATGCCGGTGCCCAAGCAATCACACCGCTGTACGCCTCTATACCTTGAACTTGTCAAAGTTCTTCCTACGATAATTGTCTCTACCAAAAGTATCAGCAGGAACATATCAGAGATATGGCGTGAGTACAAAGTACTTTATCCTCATGGTTATTCCTACGGGGCTTTTAAAACCATCATACGTGATTGGAGCAAAGACAAGAACTTCCCGAAACTCCCAACCACAAGGACGAATATAATTAAAGAAGAAGACCTGGAAACTGTTAGAAAGTGGAAGCATGGAAACCACCACAGAAACTGGCAAATTGCCATCTTTCTCGAAGCAACAGGCTCTGTAGAAGCTCTCAGAAAGGTAGCAGAAAAAATAGACATTGACTACCGATCCATTCAGCGGTGGGTGCAACTGTATAAATCAGAAGGCTTAGAGGGATTTAAGCTTGTGTCAAAAACAACTCCTGAAAAGGTAATTGAGATGACTACAAAAGGGGATAACCTGATTGATCTCTTACATCAAACACCTAAAATTCACGGCATTAACAGAACTTCATGGACGCTTAAAGATTTGGCAACTACATATACAGAAGTGTATAAAGAAAACATGTGTAAAGCTACCGTTTCCGTCTACCTTAAAAAGAGAGGTTATGCCTTTAGAAGATCAAGAGAGGTATTAACGAGTCCTGACCCTTTATTTAGAGAGAAACTAAACATCATACAGGACATACTAAGTAACTTGGGTAACAAGGAGAAATTCTTTTCCATTGATGAATTCGGTCCTTGTGGCGTCAAAATGAAAGGCGGCAGGACACTTGTGCCGAAAGGCACTTACAAGACTATTCCTGCCGTCCAGCAAAGTAAAGGCTACTTTGTATGTACAGCTGCGTTAGAACTTTCAACTAATCAAATTACACACTTTTACTCCTATCGCAAAGACACGTTGGAAATGAAGCGGTTAATAAACATTTTAATAGAACAATATAAAGGACAGGATACACTTTACCTTTCCTGGGATGCTGCAAGCTGGCATACTTCAAAGGAATTAATGGGCCATTTAGAATTATTGAACAGCGAGACCTATCGCGATCAATATCATACGCCATTTGTTAAACTTGCTCCATTACCCTCAAGTGCACAGTTTCTTAATGTTATCGAGTCTGTGTTTAGTGGCTTAGCGAAATCAGTCATTCATAATAGTAATTACGGGTCTCTAAATGAATGTAAAGAAGCAGTGTCGCTGTACTTTGAAACAAGGAACAAACATTTTATTGAAAACCCTAAGCAAGCTGGTTTCAAAATATGGGGTAAAGAGAGGACTAACTCGGTGTTCCATAAAGCTAATAATTGTAGGTATATGAGTTAGAACCAACATGACTAAACTTGGCATCACTTCATATCTCAATTAACTGTTTTAATGCCTATATGGTGAACAATAATGAAAACGCCCACCGTCAACCAGTGAAAGCAGATAATTTATACAACAATTACCAAGTGCATGTGACTAGAGTATGCCGGCCGTTTCCTAACCACAGTGGGGTGGGTTTTTGAGTATGGTTTACCAACGAAACACAGCAACTGAAACCACCAAAGGAACGTTGTTCGGTGCGTACAACGCCATAACCGGCTACTTTCAAAATGTTATGCAGTATATAGACGACGAAGCCGAATTAAAATCCATCCTGTTTTGCAACGGGTTAAACAAAACACGTGCAGCATTTATATGCGGGGATTTGCAAAGCATGGCAAAACTGCCTTTGAAATGAATTAATCTTCCACCGGGGGAGCAATCCCCATTAATTTTAATAGGACGGGCTTTATCATACCTGAAACGCATAGTTAACGGAATATGGCGTCTATGTGACGGATGCGAAGCAGCAACACCCGGAACAGGAAGTCGCCAATGGCCGGTGCGGTTTGGTATTCCGAATGGTATGAAATAATAATATGCAATCTGCCAACGGTGGAAAAGGCTCCCCTGGTTCCTTGAGCTACTTATCTTTAGCAAAGAAAAGTAGCAAAAGATAGTTGAAATGTTTGCTTATTAACACGGATCAGTTATGTGTACGCCACTGGAATTTAACGCTCATACTTTTCTAAAACGACTGACCTGGCTTTTATTTGATGCGTTTTGTCAACTTTTAAAAAACTATAAGGCTAGCACTACGAATAATGGAAAGAAAAGCTTCTATTGTTTCTGTATAATAATTGCTTTTTAAATTGCCGTTTCTTGAAGCCCTTTTATTTTTCAGTGTTTTTACTGCCGCATGTGCTGCTAAACTCAGGCCCAACAGTACCAGGTTGGTGTCAGCAAAATCCGGGATAATAGCGTTCATTCTTTGGATTGGGACACGGTTTATGGGTTGACTTTCCATACCAATGAGTTTTAAGATTTGAATATTGTTGCGAGGGTTTAAATTCAAAACCAACAGTTCATGACTTTTATTTTTACGATTTCCCGTAACGCTATTGGTAACTGTTTGAGGGTTCACCTTTAAAAAAATACATACCTTGTACATAAGGTGTGATAAAGATATATGACCCCTCCCCATTTTTGCTGTGCTAAATTTTAAGCTATGGCAAATAACAACGAATATCAAAACGACTTCTCGAAAGTTCACCGCGATCAGTTGATTACCGTCCAGGACCTGATTGATTTTAAACAACACCTTATTGTCGATATACGGAAGCTGCTCAAAGAGCAGTCCGGTCATCCCGGCCATCAATGGCTGAAAGCATTCGAAATTAAAAAGATGCTCCGGCTCTCAGAAAGCAAACTGCAATACCTCCGCGATAAGGGCGTTATTCCATTTAAAAAATTAGGCGGTGTCACCTACTATAATCTGGAGGAGATTGAAAGCCTGATGCATTCTGGGAAGCTAAACGACCAGTTGAAGACTGCATGAAGCGAAAGGCAAAAAGGGCCGTTGAAAAACAGATCGGACCGCGACAGAACCCTCACTTTATCAATGGTAATATTGATGGTTTTGGTAAAAATGTTCCTCCGCACAGAATGGCTGTATTTATCTATTTTGAGCAAAAAGAGCTGCCTGAATGCGTCGATGATTTTTTAGCAGATCAGGAATTATCGCAATTGAAAACCGTTAAAGGTGCACCAATACGGAACTGGAAAGTGTGCGCTGCCGAATGGATATTTAATCACCGGCAGGAAATGAAAAGGAAATTCAGAAGGTCACCATTTAACAGCCAGTCTTTTTAAGTATTGGTATTGAACAAATCCGGATGGAGGTTATATAAAGGGACGAGATTGCCTCTTAACAGCAATCAGCAAGATGTACGTTTGTAATACAAACGAAATCTTGCCCTCCCTTCCGGAGTCAGTCCGGGACAGGGAAAAATCCTCCGAAGTCGGATTTTTAAAGATTTTAGTTGATGGAAAATGAAGAACAAAACAGATCGAAAATTCTCCTGACAAGGTTGAAGCCGGCAGAGTTTACACTGATTGATAATCGGTTTAAAAAGACCAGGTTCCGAAAACTCAGCGAGTACACCAGGAGCGTTTTACTCGGGAAACCCATAACAGTAACCTACCGGGATAAATCTATGGACGAGATATTGGAAGAGCTGGTTTTGCTGCGCAAAGAACTTAATTCGATTGGTAATAATCTGAACCAGGCGGTAAAAAATATCAACAGCGCGCATGATCACGCAGACACCCGGCTATGGGTAAATCTGTTGAGCGTAATACATAGCAAACTGGAGCCATCTATTATCCAGATCAAAGACCGGATGAATGATTATGCAGATTTATGGTCGCAAAAATTAAGAGCGGAAAAAGCATCGTAGGTGCCCTGAATTATAATGAAATTAAGGTGCGAAATAACAAGGCCGAACTCATCGCGGTTGCCGGTTATATTAAGGATTTGCGGGATTTGACTTTCAGCGATAAACTGTTTAGGCTTACGGATCTGGCATCGGGCAATGAAAGGACCAAAACGAATGCAGTCCACATTTCTTTGAATTTTGCAAATGGCGAGGAGTTACAGACGCCCGTGCTTCAGCAGATCATCGGGGATTATATGGAACAGCTTGGCTTCGGAAACCAACCCTACCTCGCCTATAAACATTCGGATGCCGGCCACCCGCACGTGCATGTAGTAACAACAAACATCCAAAAATCCGGTGAAAGGATTAGCCTCCATTTATTGGGGAAAACTAAGTCAGAAAGCGCCAGGAAAAACATCGAAATTAAATACGGTTTGCAAAAGGCGGCCAGTAAAACCGATGATCAAAAAACAGCGGAACGGATCAATCTCCGGGAAATAACATATGGCAAAACTGAAACTAAACGAGCGATCACTAACGTGATCTATGGGGTGGTGGAAAGTTACAAATTTACCAGCATCCCGGAAATGAATGCGGTGCTTAATCAGTTCAATGTCACCGCCGACCGCGGCTCTAAAGATTCCAGGATGTATGAAAAAAAAGGATTGGTTTATTGGGTAATTGACGAAAAAGGTAACAAACTGGGCGTACCGATCAAGGCGAGCAGCATTTACGGAAAGCCCACTCTGAAAATACTGGAAGACCGTTTCAGGCTGAATGAGGTACTGCGGCAGCCACTAAAAGAACGGTTGAAAAATGCGATTGATGAGGTATTAGCCAAGCCTGTTTCGAAGGTAAGATTTCAACAACAACTACATGAAATAGGAATACAGGTAGTGTTCAGGCAAAACGATGATGGGCGGTTATACGGGGTAACATTTGTAGATCACCAATCTAAATCCGTATTCAACGGAAGTGATTTAGGTAAACCATACAGTGCCGGTAAGCTCGCCGGAAAATTCATGCACGCGGGAGTTAAAGAAGGGCTTGCTATCGAAAAGGCAACAAACTCACAGATGAGCAATAGCAAAAGCACCGGCGTTTTCCCTGGTAACGCCGCCGGGCAAAATAGCGGCGGTTCTATACTTGACATACTGTTTAAAGAGGAGCAACAGGATATGGCGGCGATCGGCAGGCTGCAACCACACAAACGGAAGAAGAAACGAAAAGGCCATTCAATTTAATTATAATTTATGCAAACGGGAGAAAATGAGCAAGCCCTTAGAAAGATTATTGACTTTACAAGGCTGTTGAGTTTAGCTGTTTTAATCGTACATTTTTATTTATCATGCTACCCCGCCTTTCAGGCATGGGGATTATGGAAGCCATTTATCAATCATGCGTTATTACCGCTGACTAAGATGGTAATATTTACAACGGTATTTTATGCGAAAGCCGCTGCGTTGATCCTATTATTAGCTTCGCTGATTGGAAGCAAGGGAAGAAAGGATGAAGCGATCAGAACCAGGATGATCATTACTTATTGTTTTTCAGGCCTGGTAATTTATTTTATCAGTGATCTGGTGCTAAGCCTGCATTATCCCTATAATATCATTACGATACTTTATATCAGCTTATCCTCTTTGGGGTATTTTTTGATGCTGTCAGGCGGAAGCCTGTTATTCAGGATGATTAAGTTAAACCTTGGTAAAGATATATTCAACGAATGCAATGAATCATTCCCCCAGGAAGAACGTTTACTCGAAAATGAATATTCTGTCAATCTTCCTGCAATTTATAACCTTAAAGGTAAACCGCGTAAAAGCTGGATCAATATCATCAATCCGTTTAGGGGAACATTAATAGGCGGAAGCCCCGGATCCGGTAAATCTTATTTTGTCATCCGCCATATCATACAGCAGCATATCCAAAAAGGGTTTACCATGCTGGTTTATGATTTCAAATATGATGACCTAACCAGGATTGTGTATAATGCATTACTTAAATGGGGGCACTTATACAAAACTAAGCCGGTGCAATACATCATCAACCTGGAACAGATCATGCACCGGGCTAACCCGCTGGAACCGCATACAATGATCGATATAACGGATGCCATAGATTCCAGCCGCACGATCATGCTCGGTCTCAACCGCGAGTGGATAAAAAAACAAGGCGATTTTTTCGTTGAATCGCCAATTAACTTTATAACCGCAATCATGTGGTTTTTAAAGAAATATAAGGAGGGACGCTATTGTACCCTTCCTCATGTAATAGAACTGGCACAGGTAGACTACAAAGAGCTTTTTGAAGTCCTGTTACGGGAACCGGAAATTGAAGTGCTGATCAATCCTTTCGTTTCTGCCTGGAAGAATGAAGCCTACGAACAACTGGAAGGGCAGGTCGCAAGTGCAAAAATCAGCCTGGCGCGTTTGTCATCCCCGCAATTATATTATGTTTTAAGTGGCAATGACTTCTCACTGGACATCAACAACCCCGAAGAGCCGAAAATCGTTTGTTTAGCCAACAACCCCCAAAAGTCCCAGGTATATGGCGCAGTATTATCTTTATATATCAACCGAATAAATAAGCTGGTCAACCGCAAGAATCAACAAAAGTGCAGTATGATCTTTGATGAATTTCCCACCATTTACTTTAACGGTATAGATAACCTTATCGCTACAGCACGCTCCAACAAAGTGGCAGTCACTTTAGCCGTTCAGGATTACAGCCAGTTAAAGAAGGATTATGGACGTGAACAGGCAGAAGTGATTTTAAACATAGTAGGAAATGTGGTTTTCGGTCAGGTAAGCGGCGACACTGCAAAGCAACTGTCGGAACGTTTTGGTAAGATTAACCAGGAAAAGGAAAGCGTTTCCATAAACAGTCAGGATACTTCTATCAGCAAATCGGTTCAATTAGACTATGCCATCCCCGCATCCAAAATCTCCGGCCTCTCTTCAGGTGAGTTCGTAGGAATGGTTGCCGATGATCCTGATAATAAAATAAACCTCAAAACCTTTCATAACGTCATTCAAAATGACCACCAGGCGATAAAGAAAGAAGAATCCTGGTATTTACCTATTCCCGACATCCGCCAGGTCGATCAGGCCAGTATTTTAATGAATTACCAGCAAATTAAAAATGATATAAAAAGCATCCTTGCTGATATTATTATTTATGACAATAATAATATTTAGTTAAATTATAGCGCTATAAATTAACACTTTAAAGAAATAATATGCTTTTCAGTTAATTATACTGCAACCTATAATAAATATTTAACGTAATATTAGACACCAATTGTCTAACATCCGCATACATGAGAACATTTGCAGAGCGCTTTTACAGCGCCTTGGAAAATCAACTGACTGAAGTTGCTATCAATGAAAAATCTTCGGCTGATCAATACCGTACATCCATATTGCTTTGTAAAAAAGCAATGGCCAAACTAAAAAACTATATTTCAAGCTATGCTTTCGAAAACACAGAAGAAGAAATCCACTTCTTTAAAAATGTCAAGCCCCAATTTTATAGCAAATACATCTACTTTATAAACGTTTATAATTTTCTGATCCAGCAGCCGCTCGGCGGAAACGAAATATTAAAGGAATATATTAATTTCCAACTGGCGGATGTGAAGCGCTATTTCGACCACAACCAGGCTTTTTACCAGTATTACCGCTCCGGTTCAACACAAATGGATGAAGCCTATTTTACCCGCGGCGGGTTTGACGTGTTGTCGGAACTGGAAGACTTTGAAGAAGATGAAGTTTATTCTACCAGCTATGATTATAAGCTTTCAAAAATTATGGCTAATGAGCAGTTCCAGAACTTTTTAAATATGGAATTGTCAAAAACGCTCCATCACAAAGACCCTGTCACGGAGGGGGCTATAGACCTGCCGTTTACCTGGACAGCCAGTAAAACTGACCTCGTTGAACTGATCTATGCTTTAGTGGCGTTGGGCGTATTTAACAGCGGCAACATTGAGATAAAAGCCCTTATGAATTTCTTTCAAACTATATTGCATGTCGACCTTGGATCATATTATCATAAGTACGCGGATATTTCCAGGCGCAAAAAGGAACGAACATCGTTTTTAGACAAGTTAAAACTGGCTTTACTGCGAAAAATAGAAGATAAATTTGACGCGGCGGGTTCACAACAGCACACCATAAGATTTTAGGTATTTTAATAAGCTTACTTTCAATTAGTTACTTGATATTTAGAAAAATAAAACACCTACCTTAGGTATCAGGTGTGAAATATTTTTTTTTACGACCCCAACCTTTGCTTTACGGATTGCCGCATGGAGCGGCAATTTTTAACTAAAGCAAATATGTTGTCTTCAATTTCCTGGCCGCACTATCTGGCAGCCATCGTTATCTTAACCCTTTCCTATTACGGTTATGTAATACTCCGCTATTACCAGCAGGAAATCTCAAATCTGGTTAACCGCAAACAGAACACCGCAAATTTATTTACCGGCGTTTCGTCGGCCCCGGCTGAAGTGATGGGCGCCGCTAAACTGGATAATGGCGTTTCTGTTTCAAAGCCCGAGGAATTACATTTTTCAGCAGCATCACCCGATGAAATTGAACCGGCCACGACAACTGAATTACGGAAGGCCGAAATCATGGAGGATTCCTTTTCACCCTGCCGGGAGTTGGAGGAGGAGGCAGGGAACCTCATTGCCGCTTTCCACGAAATTGATAACAAAACTGAATTTATTACCCTGCTCCGGATATTAATAGATTCCTACAAAAGGTTTAAGGATGATATTGATCTACCGGCCGCTTTAAACAGAATCGTCGAAAGCTCGAACGATAGGCTAATGTTCCCTTTAACCTTGACCGATCTGCAGGGTACCTGGGCGTGATCATATTTTTATTCACACTTAATTTAACCATTATGAAAACTCAAAAATTTAAAAGCTGCATAAACGCAGAAATTTTTATCAGGCGTATACTGGCTGCAACAGGCCTGATACTCTTCAGCCTGCCATTATTTGCGCAGGATGGTAATTCAGGAATAACCGCCGCTACCAGCCAGGTCAAAGGTTATTTTTCTACAGGAACTAGTTTAATGTATGCCATTGGTGCAATAGTAGGGCTCGTTGGCGCGATC
Organism: uncultured Mucilaginibacter sp.; assembly: GCA_964657275.1. Classification (GTDB taxonomy): domain Bacteria; phylum Bacteroidota; class Bacteroidia; order Sphingobacteriales; family Sphingobacteriaceae; genus Mucilaginibacter. The sequence continues at coordinate 10,776 of CAZZUU010000012.1, forward strand.
AAAGTATTTAAAAAATGGAATGACGGCGAGCATGATACGGGTAAAGTTGCTTCCAGTTGGTTTGGCAGCTGTATTTTCCTCGTTGTGGTTGCTACCGTCCTAAAATCATTTTTCGGAGTGTAATAACCTACAGTTATGGCATTATATCAAATTAATAAAGGTATCAATAAGCCAATTGAGTTTAAAGGTTTAAAAGCTCAATATATCGGCTATTTGGCAGGAGGTCTTGTGATCTTATTAGTCGGCTTCGCAATAATCTATTTGCTTGGCGTACCTGTGCATTATTGTATTATGATAATTGCTGGTTTAGGAAGTGCGTTATTTTATCAGGTATTCAATTTGAGCCATAAATACGGCGAATATGGCCTGATGAAAAAAGCGGCCAAACGTTACCTCCCGAATCACCTAAAATTTACGACCCGAAAGGTTTTTCTTAAATTAAAGAAATAGAAAATGGCAACTCACAGCAAAGCAGCGCAGTTTTTTCCTGTTTACAAGGTAGAGCATCAATGTATGATCTCTGTACAGGGTGATTTAACCATTGGCTTCAACGTTAACCTGCCTGAAATATTCACCTTGTCCAATGATGAATACCTGGCCTTTCACGAGGTGTTAATCAAAGCTTTAAGGCTATTGCCTAAAAACAGCGTATTTCATAAACAGGATTGGTTCGTCAATGAGCAGTACGAGGCAGTTTTTGCAAAGAATAACGGCGCCAATGTGAAAACATTCCTCTCCCATTCAAGCGAACGCTATTTCCATGAACGGGCTTATCTGCATCATCATTGCCATATTTACCTAACAAAGAAACCGGATAAATTTAAACAATATTCAAGTGCAAGCAGTTTATTGATGCGCAAACGGATCGTGCCTGTGCAAACCACCTGTGATGAATTATTCCGCGATTTTTTAGACTGTGCAGGGCAATTGGTAAGGGTGTTAGAAGACAGCGGATTAATTTCCCTGAAAAGGTTAACCGACGATGAATTGACAGGCACGCTTCAAAATCCGGGTATTTTGGAACAATATTGTTTCCTTTTGAATAAAGAACAAGCCCCGGTTTTAAAAGATATTCATATAGAGGACGAGATCAGAATTGGCGACAGTCATTGCCAGTTGTACACCCTTAGCGATGTGGAAGACCTGCCAGCGCTTTGCGGGCCACGGATCACTTACGATAAGTACAGTACCGATAAAACGAAATTCAGTACCGGCTTTGCCACACCGATAGGAACATTGCTGAAATGTAACCACCTGTATAATCAATACATTTTCATCGGGGATAGTCAGCAGACCATTAAAAAACTGGAAGCGAAGAAATTGAGGCTTCAATCCCTCTCAGCCTATTCCCGTGAAAACGCTATCGGCCGTGATGCGACACATGATTTTTTAAATGAAGCGATCAGCCAGCAACGGTTGCCGGTGAAAGCGCACTTTAATATTTTGGCATGGACGGATAATGCCGCTGGTTTGAAGGATCTGAAAAATAAGGTCAGTTCATCATTGGCGCAGATGGATGCGCAGCCAAAACAGGAAACAGATGGAGCAGCGCAAATATGGTGGTCAGGATTGCCCGGTAACGAAGCCAGCTTCCCAATGAATGATACTTTCGATACGTTCGTTGAGCAAGCAACCTGCTTCTTAAATCTGGAAACAAATTATCAGTCAAGCATTAGTTCTTGTGGTATTCGCCTGGGCGACCGTTTATCAGGAAAGCCTGTACACGTTGATATCAGCGACGACCCGATGACAAAGGGTATTACAACCAACAGGAACAAATTTATATTAGGTCCGTCTGGCAGTGGTAAATCGTTCTTTACCAATCACATGCTGCGCAGCTACTTTGAACAAGGCTCTCATGTGGTTATCGTAGATGTGGGACATAGCTACCAGGGTTTGTGTGAATTTGTAGGCGGTTATTATTTTACTTATACAGAGGACAAACCAATTAGCTTTAATCCTTTTTATGTTCCTGAAGGTGATACCCTGGACACGGAAAAAAGAGAAAGTATCAAGGCAATGATACTCGCCTTGTGGAAAAAGGAGGATGAAGGTGTGCAACGGTCTGAATACGTCGCCATTTCAGACGCTTTGTATCATTACTACGAAAAATTGAAGGTCAAAACTGAAATATTTCCCTGCTTCGACAGCTTTTATGAATTTCTCTCCAATGAATTTTATGAAACAATGAAGCAATCAAAAGTGAAGGATATTCGTTTTGATATAGATAACATGCTGTTTGTATTGAAACCATACTACAAAGGCGGTGAATATTCCTACTTGCTGAATGCAAAAGAAAATCTCGACTTATTGCAAAAGCGCTTTATTGTCTTTGAATTAGATAATATTAAAGATCATCCTATTTTATTTCCGGTCGTTACTTTGATCATCATGGAAACCTTCGTTTCCAAAATGCGCAAACTAAGTAAGGACACCCGCAAAATGATCCTGATTGAAGAAGCATGGAAGGCGATTGCCCGAGAAGGAATGGCAGAATACATCAAGTATCTGTTTAAAACCGTCCGTAAATATTTTGGTGAAGCTTTAGTGGTGACCCAGGATATTGAAGATATCATCAGTTCGCCAGTCGTTAAGCAGGCCATCATTAACAACAGTGATTGCAAAATATTGCTTGACCAGCGCAAATACCAAAATGACTTCCCCAAAATTCAGCAATTATTAGGGATAACCGATAAAGAAACAGCCTTGATTATGAGCATGAACCGGAATAACGATGAAAATTTAAAATATAAAGAAGTCTTCATCAGCCTTAACGGACAGTTATCAAAGGTTTACCGTACTGAAGTTAGCCGTGAGGAATACTGGACTTATACGACGGAATCAGCGGAAAAAGCCAAGGTTCATGCCTATGCTAAAAAGTACGGCAATATGCAATTAGGCATAGCCGCACTAGTCAGAGAAGAATTAGAACAAGCAGCATAAATTAAATTCACTCATTATGAAAGTATCAACCATTTTAATCGCTTTAATTATAACCTTTTTATATAGTTGCAGCCCTACGTTTAAAAAAACTGATATATCTGGTACTTACGTTACCCAGTTTAAAAATGAATTTAGTATCACATCTGATACATTAGTTGTTGCATCTGAAGAAAATTCACAAACCTACAACATTGAAAGACGAACTGGCTTTAATAAAATAAGGGATGGTAAAACACTTCCAAAGGAATTTAAAGTGGCAAAATGGGTGTCTTCATACGACATCGAAAAGCAGTTGTTGCAGGAAACCGAATTGGGTAAACAAATCTCTGTATTATCCGAAAAGCAAAGTTTGAAACTTGGTGATTCTGAATATCAAAAGGTAAAATAACAGCCCTTATTTCTTGATATAATTTAACTGGTCATTTGACCAGAATGGGAGGCCTCATGAAAAAATTAAAGCAATTATTAGTATTTCTTTCTTTAACAATAGCGCTTTTGGTATCAGCGAAACCTGCTAATGCCCAATTTGTGATTGGCGAAGTTATTAAGCTGACAGTAACTAAAGTGATAAAGGCAATCGATCTGAAAGTTCAGCGGATGCAGAACAAAACCATCTGGCTTCAAAATGCTCAAAAGGTAATTGAAAACCAAATGTCCAAAACAAAATTGACCGAAATTTCGGGCTGGACAGAACAGGAAAAGCAATTGTATAGCAACTATTATACTGAATTAGGAAAGATTAAATCAGCCATTGCAAACTATCAGCGGATCAAAGATATAACCATAAAGCAGGCTGCTTTGGTTAGTGAATATAAACAAGCCTGGAGTTTATTCAGGCAGGATAGCCATTTTAACCCGCAGGAATTAAGCTATATGCAGCAGGTTTATTCAGGGATATTAGATGCCAGCGTCAAAAATTTAGATGAGATCATGCTTGTGGTTAGCCCTTCTAAAACGCAAATGACTGATGAACAGCGTTTGGAGTTGATTAATCATGCAAGTGATCACCTCGACGAAAATTATAACGACCTGCACCAGTTTAATAATCAGGGTATTCAATTAAGCCTGCAACGCAGTAAGGACTTAAACGATACGCAATCAATCAAAAAACTTTATGGAATCAATTAATCGCCTGAAAGTTCAGGCGGATGAGATCCGCCGGAAAAGTAAAAAATTGCTTGCGTTCGCCATTATGGCCGTAACGGCATCAGCCTTTGCCACAAAGGTTAAGGCCCAAACATTTGCAGAATGGTTTGACCAGAAGAATACACAGAAAAAGTATTTATTACAGCAAATCGCCGTTTTGCAAGTTTATGCAGCTTACTATAAACAAGGGAACAATATTGCTCATAATGGTTTGGGTTCCATCAATGGCTCACTTACTTCAGAAAATGGGTTGCATTCCACTTATTACAATAAACTAAAGAACGTTAGCCCTGTCGTAAAAAACAACAAACAGGTAAGCGATATCCTGCAATGGCAAAAGGATATTCTTACCCGGATGGGTAACTTGGACAAAACAGCAAACCTTAACGACAATGAAAAAAAGTATGTGGTTCAGGTTAAATCAGCCTTGTTTAATGACTGCAATGAGCAAATAACTGAACTGCAAAATGTAGTTACCGATAATAAACTGCAAATGAGTGATGAGGAGAGATTAAAGCATATTGGTGTCATTCATAAATCAATGCAGGATAATTACCGCTTTGCTTCATCATTTGCAGATCAGGTTAAAGTTTATGCTTTCCAAAGAATACAGGAAAACAACAATGTAATAGTCGAGAAAAAACTTTATGGTATTCAATAATATTATTATGAAAAAGCATTTAAAATATATCATTACTACGATGGTGCTTTTCACTTGTCTTGGAATTGCAAAAAAAAGCGAGGCCCAGGCGCAGGAAATGCAGCAATTGATTTTGGATATAGAAAAGCTGACCCAACTAAAAGGCATTCTTACAGATATGAAAACAGGTTATCAGATTTACACACAGGGTTACGGCAGCATATCGCAATTATCCAAAGGGAACTTTGACCTGCATAGTGTTTATCTGAATGGCTTATTATCAATAAGCCCAACGGTTAGGAATTATGGCAGGATCGCAGAAATAATTATCCAACAGGCCAGCCTGATCAGCGAGTATAAAAGTTCCTACAAGCAATTCCGGCAATGCGGCACGTTTAGCGCAAGTGAATTGAGTTACATGAGTGATGTTTACACACAATTGGTAACCCAGAGTTTGGAGAATCTCGATGAACTAACCAATGTGTTAACGGCGGGTAAATTGCGAATGTCCGACGACGAGCGGATGAGGGCTATTGACCGGATCTACGGCAGCAGTTCCGAAAAGCTTCAATTCCTCCGGCATTTCAATCGGCAAGGGGTCGTACTCGGCCTTCAGCGAAGTAAGGAAATCGGCGATACCCAGACCTTGAAGCAGCTTTATGGTATAAATAACTAATCTGAATTTAGGAAACCTCCATTATGGACGCTTCATCACCTTTAAAAAACAAATAATACGATGAAAACAAAGATTTATTTAACCGCAATTTTTGCGGTACCGGGGATAGCTTTTCCTTTATTTTCCAAAGCAGACGGAATTGCAACTGATGTTCAGGGTTTACAGGGCACATTAAACAGGGTGTATAATGAAATGTTACCGATGTGTAGTCAGTTGATCGGCGTAGGCCGGGCTATTGCCGGATTTGGTGCGCTTTTTTATATAGGTAGCCGTGTTTGGCGGCAGATAGCCAGTGCAGAACCAATAGATTTCTATCCATTGATGCGCCCCTTCGCTTTGGGTTTAGCTATCCTTCTTTTCCCTACGGTTATTGCAATTATTAACGGGATCATGTCACCCACCGTTACTGTTACTGGCGGAATGGTGCAAAATTCAGATGCAGCTATCGCAACATTATTAAAAGCGAAAGAAGCAGCGGTAGAAAAGACAGACACTTGGCAAATGTATGTGGGTGCCGATGGGGATGGCGACCGGGATAAATGGTATAAATACACTCATCCCGAAGATAAGGACGGTAGCGGTGAAGGAATGCTTGCCAGTGTGGGTAACGATATGAAATTTGCCATGTCCAAAGCTTCCTACAATTTCCGCAACTCGATCAAAGAATGGATGTCAGAAGTATTGCAGGTACTTTATGAAGCGGCTGCTTTGTGTATCAATACCATCCGTACTTTCTATTTGATCATTCTCGCTATTTTGGGGCCGATAGTATTTGGGTTGGCCGTATTCGATGGGTTTCAGCATACGCTCACCGTCTGGCTGGCTAAATATATCAATGTATTTCTTTGGCTGCCGGTTGCAAACATTTTCGGTGCTATCATAGGTAAGGTACAGGAGAATATGCTGAAACTGGATATTGCACAGGTTCAAAGCGCCGGAGATACATTTTTCAGTTCAACCGACACAGCTTACCTCATATTTTTAATTATTGGGATCATCGGCTATTTTACCGTACCGAGCGTGGCGAATTACATTGTCAATGCGGGTGGCGGTAACGGTTTACTTCAGAAGGTAAATAGCATTGTCAGTAATACCAGTCAATCCGTAATGAGCGCAGGTAGTTCCGGTAGCGGTATGTCATCAGATGCTTTTGGCAATCAACGCTCAAACACCAGCGCAAGTATGGCCGACAGTGCCGTTAGCAAGCCGTATTTCCAGGATAAACAGCAAGGCGCAAATAGTCAGCAAGCCTCCAAAATAAATCCGCAAAAAGCATAATCATTCACCTTTAATAGCTCATTTATGTTTTCACAACTCAAAAATATCGACACAGCTTTCAAGCATATCAAGCTGTTTAGCTACCTGCTAATAGCAGCATGTACGCTTATTTCCTGCTTTGCGCTTTTTAAAAGCTATCAGGCGGCAAACATTGCAAATAATCATGTTTATATCCTAGCGAATGGCAGGGCGCTGGAAGCTTTTGCGGCAGACCGAAAGGATAACATCCCGGTGGAAGCAAGAGATCATATAAGGATGTTCCACCACTACTTTTTCACCCTTGACCCCGATGAAAAGGTAATTGATGCCAATATTGGTAAAGCACTCTACCTCGCTGATGAAAGTGCTAAAAACCAGTATAACGACCTCAAAGAAAAAAGCTATTACAATAACCTGATCTCGGGCAATATCAGCCAGCAGGTTACAGTTGACAGCATTCAGTTGGACATTAACCAATATCCCTACTATTTCAAATGTTATGCGACGGAAAAATTGATCCGGGCCACATCGACCATTAACCGCAGCCTGGTTACACAAGGGTACTTACGGAACGTAACCCGCTCTGATAATAACCCACATGGTTTTTTAATTCTGCATTGGGAAACATTAGCCAACGGGGACACTACTTTACAAAATTAACACCTATGAATTTATTTAAAAGCAAACAGCAAAATGATGCTGTTATAAAAATAAATGAAAGATTGGCTGCGATCATTGCAACCAAATTAATCGGTGTTAAATACCGGTTAGCAACAATATTGAGTAAATGGTTTAATAGGCGTTCCGTCAGCCAAAAAAAATGGATTGTTATAAGCGTCGGATTATTTGTAGCTGCCATTCTGGTAACAGGAGTTTGCAGTTCGTTTTACACGATCCCGTTGCAACGGGATCAAAACTACTCATCTGCACATATTGGTATGCCATCCGTAATACCGCGCCAAAAAATTCATAATAATCAATTAACAGACTCACTAACCATAACAAAGTAGATCATGGAAGCAACAATAACAAACGGCCAAATGCCGCAGCATTCACCCGAATTTTTGCGGGAGCGAAAATTCTTAATGATTATCCCTTTGCTTATCCTGCCATTCCTTACAATGGGATTTTGGGCATTAGGTGGAGGGAAGCAAAATACCAGTACTTCCGATAAAATGGCAGCCAAAGGGCTTAATGCGACACTCCCCCAGGCACAGTTCAAAAATCAGAAATCACAGGATAAAATGGATGTTTATCAAACGCAAAAGCAGGATTCAGCTAATTCGGGTAACGGTGTAAGCCAAAGTTTTATACGTTCGATGGGTTTTGACGATTCGAAAGCAAAACGTGCTGATTCAATCGCCAAAACTTCTGCGATTAAACCACCAGGTGCGTCTGTAACAGCCGATGCTAACGAAGCAAAAATTCAGGCGAAACTTGCGCAGATCAACCGGCAGATCGGCAAGCCGGAAGCCTCCGACTATGAAGGTGGCTCTGGTGAGGGAGGACCATCAGGTGCAGATGTAAAACGGCTGCAATTAATGATGAAAACCATGAACAGTAACGGGGGAAGTGGTAACGACCCGGAAATGAAACAGCTTACTCAAATACTGCAACAAATCAATGATATCCAAAACCCGGAAAATGCAAATGCCCGATCACGAAACCAGTCGCTGAAGAACCATCAGCGCGTTTACCCGGTTTTGGCTGCCAGCGAGGATGACGATGACAATAACGCAAACAGCCAGGTGATTAAACAATACGCCTCATACGAGGGTGGCAAAGGAAAAAAACAACATGCTGCCGGAAATGCTCATGTTGCAGGTAATACCATACAAGCCGTTATACATGAAGATCAGTCACTGGTTAGCGGCGCAGTAATTAAATTAAGATTGGAAGATGGTATTTATGTAAATGGCCGGATGATCCCCAAAGGAAGTTTTGTCTATGGAACTTGTGCCCTCACTGGAGAACGCCTGGAAATAAAAATCGCCAGTATTCGCTACCTCAATAACATTTTTCCGGTTTCCCTGGCCGTGTATGACCTGGACGGTATGGAAGGCTTATATGTGCCGGGTTCTATTGGACGGGACGCAGCAAAAAACGGCGTTGGGGATGCCGTCCAGTCATTGCAAATCATGTCTATGGATCAATCTGTCGGCACGCAGGCAGCTAGTGCGGGTGTCGAAGCCGCAAAAGGGCTTTTCAACCATAAGGTAAAACAGATCAAGGTCAAGGTTAAAGCGGGTTATGAAGTGCTGCTGAAGGACAGCAACGACAAGGACAATTAAAAATAACATCATGAAAAAATTAATCATTATTTTAACGCTTGGAGTAATAAGGACCGTTTCTTTTGCCCAGGATACCGCTTATATCAGTCGCAATAAAACAACCGCGTTGTTTTTCAAATCGGCCGTGCGGATCGTTGGAAAAGTACCATCAGGTTTTAGCGTCTTACAAATAGAGAAAGGTTTGATTACCATCAAAGCGAAGAGGATTGTTTTTGCTCCGCTCAATCTAAATGTGGAGGACATCGGTACAATGGACGTCTATCATATACCTGTTCAGTATTCATACGGACGGGCCGGCAGGCGCATGGAGATTGCCGAGAAATACCCGCTCGCGATCAGGGAAGTTAAGGTGCCCGAAAATAACTATGCCCTCATAGGCGACCGGCTGGCCGCCGGAAAACGTTCCGATGTGGTTGACCGGAAAAAAACAGGGGGCATTAAGGCCTGGGTGAATAAACTTTCACTCGCAGATAACAAAATATATTTCAGGCTGGATATCCGCAATCGTTCAAACCTGCCTTACGAAATAGATTTTATTCGATTTTATATCAGGGATTTAAAAACGGTTGCCAGGATGGCTACCCATGAGCAGGAAATTGTGCCGTTTTATTCGACAGTGAAAAAGCAAGCCACCATTTTAAAAAGCAAGGAAATAGCTAAAATATTTGCCTTTCACCGTTTTTCACTTTCGGAAGATCAGGCGTTAGACATCGAACTCTACGAGCGCCACGGAAACAGGCACTTGTATCTTCAGATTAAGCAAAAAGACCTTGACAATCTGCAAACTATTGCCATACCGTCAGTGAAAGAAAATACCCTGACAATGAATAAATTATAGAATTATTGTTAACTTTTAATTTAATAAATCATGAACACACAAAATGCTGAATTTTTAAAAAAAAGCTTGCTGAACCTGGGGTTTGGTGAAAAGCTGAATGCTGACCTTGACAAACAAATAGCAGTTAAATCACCGGAATTTAACCTGGTGGCGCAACATGAATTCAATCAGAAAACAATTGATTACACCCTGCATTTCAAAGCCGGCGATAACCAGGATATGTATTTCTTTAACAGCTATGATGCGAGCATTGCCCACAAAGATAATCCTGCTAAAAATGTTAATCAATCATTTTATATTAATAAGGGAAGTGGGGTCACTGCCAAAGAAGCCTTTAACCTGATGGAAGGGCGGGCTGTTCATAAACAGCTTTACAATTTAGAGGGTCAAAAATATCAGGCCTGGTTAACGCTTGATGATAAAAATATGACCGATAACGGCAATATGAAGATCAGGTATTACCATGATAATTATGGTTACGATATTGATAAAGTAATCGCCGGTAAGGGTATCAAGGAACTGGAAGATCCGAAAGCTAAAGACGAATTAATGCGCTCATTAAAAAAAGGCAATGCCCAGCAGATCACCGTTTCAAAAAACGGTGAGGACAAGAAATATTTTATTTCCGCTAATCCTCAATTTAAAACCGTCGATTTATACGATCATCAAATGAAGAAAATAAAGCGTGAAGAGCTGCTTCAACCCGAGCAAAAACCCGTTAAAAATTTAAAACAAAGTGAGCAGCAAAAGGAGGATGCTCCGGCAAAAAAGCAGGGGCGCAAAAGTAAAATGGGTGTATAATTTGCAATATCAGAAATAGGCCTGGCTCAGGTCTGTTTCTGATGTTAGCTGGTCAGATGTAGAAAGATATCCAGCTCTGGGAAAATGAGAAACCTGTACAGTGCTATGTTTACATTGGCTAATATATTTTCGTTGATGTCACTGCACATAGTTTAAAGCGGACAAACCGCTTTTTGATTTGTAACATACAAAATACTCCAAATCTTTTTACCGGGCATATCTGTGGCAGGGTTCTTTATCGAAAGGTATATTTGCTTGTTCAAAAACAATAATTAAACAACTTTCAGGTTATTTACCAGGTCATGAAAATAATTTGGCGACCAGATAGCTAGCGCATCCGCATTCCGAATAAATCGCTTAATATCGTTGATAACATAATTCATATTAACTGTGTCGATTTTCTTCGCAAGGAGGTCTCGGAATTCAGTTTCTGAAATGGTATCTTTCTGCCAATCACCACTATTTTTTGCGCGCATCAGGAAATGACTCAAATTTAAAGGGATACCCTTTCGAATATACCATTCCATATCATACCAATCCCGACCTTTTACATTGTCGCCCCATTTACGGAACAGTAAAGCATGCATTTTACCTGCAAACAAATTAGGCAGGGTCAGACACTTTACATAAAATGAAAAAGGTTTCAACAAGAGTTTGTCATCCGTTTCAAAACCCAATGGCGGTTCCCGGTCTACCTCTATTTTGATCTTTACATTGGCCACCTGTTCCATGCCGTTCTGAGGGATAATTCCTTTCAGGATAAGTTCCTTCCAGATGGTTTCTGATTTCAGGAAAGCGGAATCGATATTGGTTTGATTGGTTTTTTGCTTTTCCCTTATCGATACGTCCATACCCAAGGCTTTGAATTCCTGAACAATCGCATCCTGGAATTTATTTAATGAGAACTCTGGTTCAACCGCTAATAATGAAAAGTCGAGGTCTTCCGAAAACCGGTCTGATCCATAAAATATTCTTAAAGCAGTGCCACCGTAGAACGCTGCCTTTTCAAAAAATCCGGCGCGATAAAGGCCTGCCAGCGCGATTTCCTGCATGATTTCCCGCAACGCATCCTTTGCTTCCTCCTGGCTGGAGGGCCTGTAAGTCTCTAACCACTCTTTTATCATAAGCCTTTGATCATCTTAATAACTATTTTCAGACTTTCACACTTAGGAGCATTGGGTAGCCATTCATCCATCATTTGTGTATTAAACTTTTTCAATGCGTCTTCATCCATTCGCAAATCATCTATGAGATAGCGACCGGCATTGCTTGCACTTCTAATGATTAGTCCTGATGTACTGATGATCTTATCACATAAAGCTTTTTCAGGAACGGCAATCATGGCGCATTGCTCATTAGTGAGTTTAACGGTGTTAATGCCAAAGGCATAGTAGGGTAATGGTAAATGCACATAGGTAAATAAACCTATCGGGGTATCAAACTCACGAGATGCTTTTGTCGTCATTGAGGTGATTGCATAGACCCGTTCAGGTATCAGCCCATGAAAGGATAATGCTGTATCCATTGATACATAGCTGGGACCTAGCAGGTGATTAGCGAGTAAAGTATTTTCAGGCCGTTCGGCGTATAATTTAGGGCCCGCGATATAAAAGCCTTTTTTGACCGAAACTAAAACACCCGCTGATTTCAGTGCATTGATCTTGTCATTAGGCCGCTTGTAATCTTTTAACCATGACTTCAAAAGCTGATGCGTTATCGGCTGCTTTGAATAATTCGCTATGGTTTGATTTATATCCACAACCAAATGTAAAAAAATAATAAGATAATCGAAAATAAGTCGATTATCTTATTTAAAAAACACAATTTTATAAATGAAGTAGCTATAGACCCAAATCCCCAGAATGCGAAATAATTGAATTTGACCGGAATGATGTAAACCTGTTTCCTTATTGAATAATAGCCAGCATTAGGCGACGATTTTGGCTAAGTTGAATGACTATACTTGCCGAATAGCGTAAATGAGCACCAGGACAGTAATCATTACAATGGCTGTGGTTAATACTTAATATTTTTTTACTATCCACTTTTTTCATATATTCAAGGTGAAACGTATCGGCTTCTTCATTTGGTTCGCTAATTTCAAATAAGGTTTTGCCCAATGCTTCGCATACTTCTAAAAGAGTAGAATACATATAATCTCTTCTCGCATTCTCAATTCTGCTAACTTCTTCTATGTTAATAGAACATATGGGAGCTAAATGGTATTGGTCCATCCATTTTTCCTTAACTACCTTACGTTCTTCTCGATAGTTTGATGGTGTAATAGGAAGTTATCCTTTATCAACCTTATCTCTTCTTTTTTAATGTTTCCTTATCTATTTTTTTTAATTCTTCAGCTTTTCTCTCAGCCTTTTCTTTGAGGTAAACCTTATAAGGAGGTTCATTCGTTTCGTGTTCCCAGTTAGTTGATTCATACAATGTTTGATGATCTATTCTAAAAAATTTCGCAATTTCATAAACTTTAATAATTTCCGGTTGATTTTCATTACGACACCATCTGGATACCGTATTTTCACTAACTTTTAAATAAACTGCAAGATCTTTTTGATTAAATTTAAATTCTGCAAGCACAATATTAATTCGATTTAAGCGCAATTTTGCCATTTTAATATGTTTAAAATCAAATATAAAACATACTAAATAATTGAAAATCAATATATTATATACATTAAATGTTGTTTAATATACTTTTAATGTATATTAGTATTGTTTTATTGTGTATTTTTATTATTTTTGAATAATCACACTAAAATTTTTTTAATAACTAAATAAAGTAGATATATAACTATCAGGTGTTGATTTTAATTAAATAATTGGTTAAACGAGCCTCGTAACCGAAAACTGGTAACTTAACGTACGATGGTAAGTATTGCGCCAAAGATTTATCTTTGCGGTCCCTATCTTATAGGTGGGGGCTGGCGCTTGCTTATTTTATTGTGCGTGAGTCATTTCGTAAGAAATGATGAAGCTGAAGCTTCAAATTAATATGAAGTAGAGGTGGGTTCTACCAGTACCTCGGTTGCAATAAGATGTAAGTGTCCAGCCCTCGCCTAAGGTTGGGCACTATTCTTAAAAGCTCTTATTGTAATAAATATATGAGAGTCAAGTGCAAGATTTTTATCGTCCGACGAAACAAATCATCAATATCTTATTTGAATGTCTTGCATATTGAGTATATAGCAATTTGGCTTTTTTCGCGATTAATTTCCGTTCCTCTCCAAAATCCTATAAAAAACATTATCAAAGCCCCGGAATGAATTAAAATAGGGCAACCGGGGCAGTTAATAGTTAAAACATAGCCGGTTGCCTTATTTTTGCTGTAATGGCTGAACTTTACCTTAACTTTAAGTATCTGAAAAGCACCGACTGTAATCACTTTTATGAGCACTGCTGTGAACGATCCTGATTTTAATACCCAAGCACCAATAGCGGTGCTGGAATCATTTTTTAATACGCATACCACCGATGAGGTAAAGCTTACGCTTTTGGAAACCTTACAGGGCTATGCGTTAAATGAGAACAAAGGGTTTTTAAAACTGGAGATTAGTGAAGAGCAGATCACCATAATGTTTGATAGTTTGATCGCACTCGTAGGTGCCGTTGAAATGTTAATGGAAGAAGGTAAAATAGTTGGTCTCAAAAGTTAGCAAAACGTCGTTGCAGCGCTGTTCCTGATTTCCTTTCACTTTTAAACTACATCAAAATGAAGCTAAAATTAGGCTTCCTGCTATTCCTGTGCCCTTTTTTCGGGGGGAATACAAAGGAGAACACAACCCTATATCACGCCGCTGGTATTTTTAAACCGGTTCAGGCCGGAGAGCAAATGCCCCTTGTACGGCTCAATACAGTGCTCAATAACGACGGTAAAGCAATCAGCCTTTCGGATTACCATGGCAGGTTGCTGATACTTGATTTCTGGGCCACCTCCTGCGGGTCATGCATCCAGGTCATGCCGAGGCTGGATTCCCTGCAACACCTGTTCCGGGATCAGGTAGTCATTCTTCCGGTTACCGCTGAAAGTGCAGCACAGGTCAGTCATTTTCAGGCCACCAATGGTTTTCTTCATGGCCTGAAATTCCGTACCGTTGTCGGGGACAAAACCCTGCATGCCCTGTTCCCCCACCGGCTGTTACCCCACGAAGTATGGATAGACGGCAGCGGCAAAGTGCTCGGTTTTACAGAAGCGGAAGCGGTTACCGCACCGGTGATCAGAAACGCGCTGGCGGGAAAAGGGCTGGATGCCCCCGCAAAAACCGACGTATTGGACTATAACCAGGTCAAACCGCTTCTGGTCGAAAACAATGGCGGCCCCGATTCTTGTTTTAGCTACCGCTCTGTGATAACCCGTAAACTGAATGGCCTCCCGTCTTCCGTAAGCATCCGCTATGATTCCCTGAAAAAGCTGACCGTTATCCGGGCAACAAATGTCAGTGTGCGCCGCCTTTATACCATTGTTTTTATGGGACTGCGCGCCCTGCCGGACGACCGGGTTTCGCTTGGGCCGGACAGGGGCTTGTTTTGCTATGAACTGGATCTGCCGGGTAGCTCGCCCGCAAAAGCCAAACGGAGCGTCCGCGAAGACCTGGACCGCTTTTTTGGTGTGCAATCGGAATTTACTGGCGCCGCGTTCCGGCTGCTGCCGCTGACAGAGAACGATAATAACAAACCACTGACACTTTAAAAACAACCTTAAACCCTAAGACCTTATGAAACAGATTTACACCATATTTTTAGGCTTCCTGCTGTGCTTTTTGTTACCGCATATCGCCGTAGCGCAACATATTACCGGCCTGGTGCAGGATGCCCGTGACAGGCCGCTGAGCGGAGTACAAATTGGAGTCAGGGGGAAGCCTCTTACCACCATGTCCGGCGCAGACGGCCGCTTCGCCCTAACCGCAAAAAGCGGGGATACCCTGTACCTGGACAGGCAGGGGTTTTTGCACAAGGAAATTATCATTTATCATGCAACTTTTTTTCAGATAACCCTGCGGCCGGAGGTGGAGGAACTGGCCGAAGTAAAAGTGATATCCAATGGCTATCAGTCCCTGCCTTTGCAAAAAGCGACGGGCTCCTTCGAACAGGTGGACAACCAGTTGCTTAACCGCTCGGTGGGTACGGATGTACTGGGGCGCCTGGAAGG
>CAZZUU010000013.1:0-826 GCA_964657275.1 uncultured Mucilaginibacter sp.
TGTGGTCACAAAATAGCAATACGCGGCTCAGCGAGTCGCAAACACCCATAAATGCATCCTGCCGGATCTCGGCAGATACACAAAAGTCCCCTGTCACCACCGTGTACAGGGATTCGAGGGGCAGATCAGTGATGCTGGTGATCGGCCTCAGGAAAGGTTTCTCGCCAAACCCCATCGCCCGCTCGGTGATCGCATACCACTTTTTTTTGGCGTCCATAAGCGATTGGCTTTCGATTACCTGCCCCCCGGTCAGCACCATGACCTCAGAGGATAACCTTAGCCCATGAAGTTGGGGAAAAGCGATTTGCCAAAAGAATTGTCCCGAGCGGCGCCCGAAGTATAACCGGACCCCACTGACCAGGTAATCCCGGAGCAAAGCAGCGGCCATTTCCAGCGACAGGTCCTGGCCAGGACCCGAAACCTGATAACATGAATCAAAGCTAATTACCATAATTTTTAATCATTTAAATTAATTGGTCAGATATGCGAAGCGTCCATATTACCACTCCCGTGGTGGTCGCTGTGCCCGTGGCTGTGCGAAACATCGTGGTAGGATTCCGGCACAATATGAGTTGGATCTTTAAAACCGGTCTCTTTAGCAGGTTCGGCCCTGTGCTGAATTGGTGCAAAAGCGGAGGGATCCAAATAGACCGGATCCTCCCGGAATTGTACAGCAGCGGCAGATATTTCCGGCGTCTGGGGTTCTTTGTAGGGCGGTTCGGGCGCAGGGGCCTGTTGAGGGCTGGTCAGGGGCTCTGTGGGAGTTGCGACATACGCGGCAGGTTCCGCGCCTGTGATTATCGGCTCTATAGTTGAGTGATGCTCT
>CAZZUU010000013.1:836-19150 GCA_964657275.1 uncultured Mucilaginibacter sp.
ATACCCGGGCGCTGTCTTTTCGTCCGGAATGCCCCAATTTTGAAAGTCCATATGCCGGTTTTCAATTTGGATCTCCCTGAAACCATTCATGGCTTTATTGATATCACCCATGTCCCTGGTTTCCCCGGTTTGCATGATTTCCAGAAACAGCGCCTGTTTGGTCGGCTCGTCCAGATAGCCGGTGGGCAAAAAATGATGTTCCTTTTGCCAGGTCGATAAGGCCTTTTGGGAGTCAGGGCCCAGCTTCCCGTCTACTTTTTCCACATCACCCTCATACAGAATATACTGGATATTTTCGGGGGTTACATAAAAATTCTCATTTTTTTGGTCTTCCCAGCCCGGAAGGGTCTTATTTTCCGGGAAATGGTCGACCACCCGTGCATCCCAGCCGCTGAAATTACTATGGCTGGTCAGGCCATCATAATGATCGAGCCGGTCCATGGCGTAGGCATTGATAAAAGTGCCTTCGCTGATGGGATTGGCTGCGAGTGTATTCAGCGCCTGGATGGCATCTGGATATAATTGTTCATTATGGCCGTGTTGCTCCACAGCCATTCCCATTAAGAAAAGACGCTCGTTCGCCAATAGAATGCCTGTTTTACCTGCATTGATCGTCATATCGCCGATGATATTGGCCATCTGCTGGCTGGCAAGCTGATCCCCATGGACGGCGTTGTCCCAAACCTCCTGATAGAAGCTGAAAGCCTGCAACTCGGTCAGTTCCTTCATTTCTTCTACTGTGGGTTCATGCCCAAGATGTTGCGCTAATAGTGCGGGCGTAATACCGTGGTTCGTGCCAATCAAATGACCGTTGATATAGTTCCCCTTGTCTTCCGGGTTATGTTGGTAGCCGCCTTCGTCCGCGGAAACAAACTGAGCGAAGTTTAAGAAATCTGCCATAAGTGCTAAAATGATGGGTTGATGCTTACCGGCCGACCCGGTATAGCTGGTGCTTTAAGTTTAAATACTCCTCGTAAAAACGCCGGGCATCCACGACGGAAAAGTAGCGGCCGACATCGAGATAGGCATTCTGCGAAGGAGAAAATTCAACCATGAGTTTAATGCGGGCTATACGGCCGAAAGACTCATTAATAGTGACCATTTTGATCATGTTGAGGGTATAGAATTCCCGCTGCAGGTTGAAGCCATGCCACTTTCGCTGGACGAGATGGACCCCGCGGATGGATATGCCCAGTTCCATGGGAAACGGGTTACGATAGCGAAAAAGATCGGTAAATTTATGCGAGCGGAACATCAATTCCTGCGTTTCGACGCCGTAACCCCAAAAGTGGTACACGGCCTTCCTGAACCAATGGTTTTTAGACCAGGGGATATTCAGGTAAATAACGAACAGCAGGAAAAAGACAATACAAGCAAGTAAAATAAACAGGAAAGTTTTCATAATATTCAGCGTTAAGGTTAAATAGATGAAGGCAACTAAACCCGTCAACACTTCGGTTGACGGGTCAAGGCCGGGCTTAGCCATATTGAATCAGCCGCAGTTTCGCCTTCTCTTGGGGCGATAACTCCAGGCCGTCCTTAACAAAAAGGACCACGCATTCGATGCAAAAAAATAGGATAAACAGAACGGTAAAAATGAATATGCCTGCAGGAGTTTTGAAGGACATATCCAAAAGGATGTTGATCTGGGTCAGAAAGCCTAGGTTATCCAGTTCCTCTTTAAGTTGCTGTTTGACCTTACCGTCGATCTCCTTTTCCAGGCCATCCAGCCTGGCCTGCGCCGGAACGACCAGGTTTTGCTGCACCGAATTGGCTTGATCGGTATAATATTTCACGATGCGGCCTACGCCTTTGCGGCCCGAACCAATACCTACAGCTTCCTTTTTTGCTTTGTCCATCAAGTCATTGTATTGATACTGGTAACCTTTGATCAGGTCCTTCGCGGCATCAAGTTTCGGTTTATATTGCAGTTCCAGGTTGACGCTCACTGTTTTTTCCCGGACCGGGTTTTCCAGGGCATACTGATGCATCAGGTCTTTGTTGAAAAGCACCACCTTGATCG
The DNA here is from genome assembly GCA_964657275.1 of uncultured Mucilaginibacter sp. Lineage (GTDB taxonomy): Bacteria > Bacteroidota > Bacteroidia > Sphingobacteriales > Sphingobacteriaceae > Mucilaginibacter. The sequence goes on from CAZZUU010000013.1 coordinate 2,860, forward strand.
TCAGGCTGGAAATTACCGCCATGGTTATGGCCATCACATACCTGACTGTTTTTAATAAAGGCCCAAGCGAGATCGACATGATAATGATACGTTCAATAACATAGACGATCAGTCCGAAAACTAAAGCGGCAACTATCCCCTCGGGGATAGTGCCGTGAAGAACCTGGGTGGTGATCAAATAGCCATTGATCAGCCAGGTTAATAAAGGGAGCATAATGGAAATGCTCAATATCTTAATTTTGGTGCGGCTCCAGGTGTCCGCATCTTGCATCACGTGCAAGTCGTTTCCTGTAGTGAAACAGGCATAGTTTAATAATAATTTTTTCATAGTATTTAAAGTTTGATTATTTTAAAAGGTTGCTTTTTTATTTGTTCCTGGAGCCACCTCCCATAGCATAATCCTGCAGGCCATCGCCATAGCCTGCTTTGAAAGCGGTTATGGCACTATGGCAGCCCGAATTGGTATCGTTAAGGTGATCCAGTTTGATTTCCGCCTCAAAGAATTTAAGGCTTGCTTCATAGTCTTCCAGGGTAAGCTTCGCTATCGTGCTAGCACCTGTATGGTTCGAAACCTGAGCCATTACTTTTTTACCCTCGATAATTAAGGGCTTAATTGCAATAATCTTTGCCCTGATCAGATGTACATATCTTTGAATCAGCGCGGTGAAAGCCGCTTCAGACTCTTTTCCTTGCACGCCAATCACATAGCCTTGTTTGCCAAAGTCTTCGTTGTGAAAGTCTGCTTCGGCGGCCAGCGCCGCCTCATACGGTGGTAATTTGGGCGGTGGCGGGCGATCGGCATCCGACTGTGTGATTTCACCCACGACTTCTTTAGCTGCATTGATTCCATGTTTAACTATCTCCATTCCGTTTTTCCGAAGTCCCCGACTCAAAAACGGTAAGCTCCAACTAATCATAGCGTTCTTTAATTAAATGATACAATACGTTAACTGTCTCGAATTTAAAGTCCTCCCGGCACACATTAAATATTTATTATATGTTTTATTTCACTGTTTTTCTACCTAGTTTTATGACATATATCTAAACTTTATGTTAAAGGGTGAACTAAAAGCTCTCTTGCTAGAAAGAGACAAAAATCTATCTGAAAAAATTAATGGCCCAGAGTCCAAAGACTCCATTACCCCGGCTGATTTCAGGCCGTTAGCGAGCATGATCGACCAGGACGTCCGGCGGCGTTTTGCCGCCAATGATAAAGGGATTACTGAGTTGATCATTAAAAGAATTGAAGAGAAGGACTTGGCGAAGGCGAAACTGATTGCAGAAAACAGACCGAAGGATGCTAATAAAACATTTCTGGTTCAGGAAGTTACCTTATGGCGATGGTTCGGCTATGATGACAAGAAGAATCCCGATATCATCGAGGAAAAAAAGCTTTCTGAAAAAACCCATGGTTCGCATGTAAAGTCCCTTCATGTTATTTTATTATTTACGGAGGTCAATGCCGATGAATGGGATCATTACCTGAAACCGGAAAAAGAAACCAACGAATACCTGGACAAACTGGTTGGGGCCTGGTGGGTTTACAGACTCGATTATAAATTTACGCCCGCCGTAGTTAAACGGAGCATCTTAAAAATAACCCGCGCGGGGCGCGAATTCAGCGCCAGGTTTGTTTCTCTAAACAACATTTTTACCGTAGGAACGGTACGACAGATCGGCAATATCCTGACGATCAATTTTCCCGATAAACGTAAGGCCATCGAAATTACAACCTATATCGGGATAGAGGCTTTAAATACACCGAATCCTCACCTCAATGCGATTATACGCTCAGTAGGTGATGGTCTTTATTCCAAACGATGCGTACTCGTTAATATTAAAGGAGCCGAAGAGAAAATCACCGAATCAAAGGAAATAACAATTATCCCCCATTCCACACAAAGTACCGAAAAAGACCGGTTCGATTTTAATTCGACTGACCCGCTAGTTGTCTATCTGTCGCGTAAATCTAAATGGCTGAGGGCCAGACCATTTGACTCAACAACACTGGAAGAAGTGATGGCGAGAAACGACGTGTTTTTCAGAAAAAGCCCCTTCCCTACTTTAACTTCTATTTTGTCGCAAAAATACACGGCGATCGCTTGTTATAACTTTCAAAAAGAACATATTTACTCCATAGAATATCGTTTCAGTTTTGACCCGGTAATACAAAAATGCACGTTTGAAAGGTCACAAATCGATGCTCCTCATCATAAGGAAATAAAAATAACCGGGAATGTCTCCTTTATCAATAACACGATCGTATTGACCTCTGATGAAAAACATGAAATTATTTTTCATAGCATATTAAAGATATCGGATGAACAGCTTTTTGCGATGGGTAATTTGAGTACCGCTTCGGGGCATTTCAAGCTTCGTGAGATTTTGACACCAGTTACCCCCTCCGAAGCCGGTCAGGCTAAAGCAGATGATGAACAGCATGAAAACATCGATACTAAGGTTCAAAAATTGGAGCTTTCCTATGAGGTTCTTTTAAAAAATATGCAATCAAACGATTATACCCGACTTTTCTTATTTAACGAAGATGCTAAATCGGTAAGCTGGCCACCATCTGAACTGGATAGAAAGCAGTTTAATAAACTGGGGACGCTAACCGGTAAATGGTTGCTTTATATCGTTCATTCTCCTAAGGAACGTTCTCTGCTACAGTTAACACTGAAAATTGATGCAATGGGCTTTGCGGAGTCCAGCTTATATAGTTCCAGCAAAAATCAGTTCGTTAATGGAAATGGAAAAGCCTCCATTCACGAAAACACTTTACGCATAACTATACTCACCGATACGCATAAAAAGGAAATGATCTTTTACCTGAAAGGAGGAAAAGAATCCTTTGATCACCTAAGGGGTACGTCTATGGATACCGATGCTCAGGGTTACGCCTGCAGCGATTCGGTGCTGATGCAAACATGTGAAGATGAAGCCTACAAGTCGGAAATTTTGAAGAAAACTGATCAGGGCTATAAAAACCTGATGGCGCACGTTAAGAAAAACTTCAATAATCTGGACTTAATTGAATTCTTCTTCGTCAAATATCCACCTATCCGAAATCATTAGCACCGAAAGGGCTTTATGCCGCAAATGGCTGAAGCGAAGGAATCCATTGAAAATACCGGTCTCTTTTTGAGGGATATTTGGATGGCACAACGGAATAACAGCTAATTGAAGAAGTCTACAGTTCTAAAATTCCACTTTTCCTAAGCTAACATTGGCAAACATAAATTATGTTATTTTATGTTGGGTTAAATTAGCCAGAACATAAACTAATTTTCGTGCGCAACCGATGTTGTCAAAGTGACATATCAAACATGTCCTGATTTAATTACTAACGTTGGCTAACAAGCAACTCCTTACATACTTTTGCTGACTTGGCGCAAGCCTTCGGCTAATTTCAACAAATAGTCATCAATGATTGCATGCTGTGCTTATCGGCAACGCCCAGCTTTTTAAAAAGCTTGTGGTAATCGCTTCCTTTGCGGTGCGCAACCCCTTTCGAGCGGAACTCCTGTATAGCCCGCCATGTGGCCGTAATCCCATGGTCGTCCCCAAATTCCTGCAGCAGGAGCCGCTGCAACAGGTTAATGGGAAACTGCTCGTCGGGAAAACGCTTTTTGAGTTCACTAACATTAATGCTGTCATTAAGGCTCTTCGACAGGCAAATAATGATCTGGTCAAATTCATGAATGTCCTCGTTCAGGGGCCGGCGGATATTTTTCCAAAAGTGCAGGTCGCCGGATTGCAGCGGCAGGATTCCTTTTTGAGGAAATTTCTGAGAGGCAAAAATAAAAAGAAGGAAATAGATACCGGTCATATACGGCTGATGATGGCCGACAGGAGAAAGACATAGGCTGCGATGAGCACACCTATCTTCAGAACAAATAAAACCCAGGTGGGGGTATTGATATTTTTAGACACCTTAATATTATCATCATCCAGCTTTGCCTTAAATATTCTTAGTACAATTCCCCACGCTATTGTGCCATAGACGTATTGAAGCAGGTCTGTCAGCAAGCATGCGCAAAAGAGGTAAAGGGGCTTGTATAGTTCCGGCGGCAGGCTATAATGGCTTTTCGCATTATCGGTTTTAAAGATCCATATAACGGCGATACCCGCAAGGGCCATTTGCCGGGTAAGTTCACCCGCTTTTCCGGAAAAGGTATCAAAAGAGTCCCTGATATAGCTCAGCTTCATTTTTAGTAATATTTAGGTCCTGTGTTATTTGTTCCGTCAGTCAGGTAAACCATTCCTATTATATCGGAAAGTTCATTGACTGTTTTTTGCGCATTATCTAAAACATTAAACAACTGCGCGCGTGCGGATACCTGGTCAAAACCCAGACGGTAGGCGAACCCGAAATTAGCGACCAAGCTGCTGTCAAATTCCGCAGCCAGCGCCAGCGAGGCTGCATTTTGAACCGCCAGGGATGCAGCGGCGTTATAAAAATGGAGTTCCTGCATTTCGAACAGGCCGGCCTGTTCGAACGTAACCATTGGGTCAATTTGACCCAGGTCAGCCAGTATTTGGTAAACCGCATTTGCATTTTCAGAATCGGGTGTCCAGCTCATAATATATTATTAATAACGTTTAGGTCCGGTATTATTGGTGCCATCAATACGGCTGCTCACCAGATCGATCACATCACGAATCGTAGCGGACTGTGTTAAGTCCTGAGCGATAACGTGCAGCGCATGCGGATTGTTTTGCTGGACATAACTATTCAGCTGTAGGGCAAGGATGTTAAATACTGCATCCTTTAACCCTAAATAAGCTATCGGAAAGCTATCATCATGAAATGCCTCGCGGCTTCCGGATAGTTCACTTATAGCTTGCCTGACAAATTCGGATATTTCTTTGTTGCTTGGCATGAAATATTAAAGACGATGAAATATTGAATATCTGAGCGGGCTTATTGACAGGGTCATGTTTGAAGTGCTATTCCGCCCGCTTAATTGTTACCTTGTAGGTGGTCGTAGGTATAAAGCCACCAAATACAACATTGATCTTATCGACCTCATAATTAAAAATGTCGGTTCCCTGATCGCCCTTTGGATCGGAATCGATTGCTTTTTTGATGGCGTCCTCTATGGATTCTGTGGACTCGCCTTTGAAATCTAATGCTGCCATTTTTATCGGTTTAAATCTGGTTCATGAATAACGGCCTGTAGATCAGCCGAATTAGGTCGTAAATATAATAATAGCTGCAATTAAATAGAATAGTAATAATACTAATTCCGACCGAGATCATCTTTTTTTATCAGCTCATCCGGCAGGTAAGCATAACGCCATTCCAGATGCCGGCAATAACCATCAATGTCGGGAAATACCGACGCGCTGTTCACACCCAGAATATGAAGCTGCTTTCGGATGGCTGCAAAAGACGTATGCGGGACAATGACCTTGATTAGCTTACCTTTGTATTCCGCGTGGGTCTCGAACCTGACCATTTTTCCATTTTCATTGATCTTGTGGACCGTAAAAACACCTGATTGTGCAGATATCCTGCGGGACACCACATTGGAGCGGAATATTTTGGTGATCTTATTGCTCAGCGGATCGATTTGCTCTGTATCGGTTCGGAAGTCTTCAGTCACCGCGTTCAAAACCCAAACAACTCCGTTCAGCAGCTTATTTTTCTTGTCTTTTTTTGCCGGCTTAGCAACGGCGAACCACAAGGCCACCAGCGCGCTGTAGGTCCAGTCCAGCAGCCGGGTCGGCAGTCCATGATGCTGCGCCAGCGCTAGCAGATCCCAGTTGTTGGCGGGCTGGAATTCAGACAACGGCAGTATGCCGCGTTTAAACTCCGCCAGCATCAGCCTTTCCATATTAGATATTTCGCCTTTCAGGTCAAGCCTGGCCAGCTTTGGCAATAAAGGCTCGTCTGAATTCTGGCCCCTGAACAGCAGATCTGTATGGTTCCCTTTTAGCTCGCTGTCAGCCTTTAGCTCTCCAATCAGGGCCACATAATCCTGGACGCTTACAATTTTTTTTATCGGGTAATCAGACATGGATCATGTATTTAATAGGCTATTGGTTAGCACTGCTAAGCTACTAATTTTGCAGCATTTACTAATTGAATGCTCGCTTCGCATTTTTTTGGGCATTGGCTTCGCCCGCTGTCCGCTGTATCTTTTTTTCAAAAAGGATGCCGCTTCCAAGTTAGCATCGTGTTTTCACGGTATTTTTAGGGGTGTTTTCGCGGTATTCAAAAACCCGGTTATTGCCGTCTTCATCTGTCACTATGATAGCATATTCCCGACCGCCAAAAGTTTCAGTTACTATAAAGCTTATTTTCTTAAAATTTGAGGGGGATTGCTCCCCCTGTTAAAAATTAATTCATTTCAAATGTTACTTCGCCATGTTTGGCAAATGCGCGGCATAAATTAAATGCCGCCTTTGTTTTATTAAACCCGTTGCCATACATGATAGACTTTAATTTCGCCTCGTCATTTTTGTGGTGCATCACATTCTGAAAATAGCCGGTGATGGCATTGTATGCGCCGAACAATGTCCCTTTGGTCGTTTCCAGTTGTTGGGTTTCGTTGCTAAAACCATATTCGCAAACCCGCCCGACGGTGTTTAAAAAACGGCTGGAATACTCGTCCATATTTTCATCGTCCAGCACTTTTTGCAATACCTCCTTGCTCGGCGCCATTGCCTGTTGTACCAGTTTCAGCAATTCTTTGTCAGTGACACGTACCTGCGCCCAATGATTGAAAATGCCATTGAGTTGTTCGGTCATGGTGTTGGTAATGCCCATGACCTGGTGCGCCTGTAATAAACGCTCCTTAACGCTCTGCGTGTGGCGTATCTTCACGCAGTTGGTCATGTTTCCTAAAGCTGCATGTAAAGTGTTGTTACACACAATGCGTATAGGTGTAAAAGCGGCGGTGATACTGCCGTAGCCGTCATGGGAGGTGGTCAGGAAAAGGTATTTTTCTATCAGGTCGTCTTTACCTACCCGGATATAGCCCGGCAGTTTAGCGGTAATAAATATGCGTTCGCCATTGCCTAATGCCCCGGCAGTCTCGTATAAAATACCGTCACCCCCTCCTATTATAGCATCGAAAAAAGTAAAGGCATCCCGGTTTTGTACCACTTCGTAATCATTGCCGACTACGCCTAAAACCCGGTCCGTGTCCGCCCTTACCGTTGCAAAGTAATTCGGTACAGATACTTCCGGTATGATAATGTCGGTGTCCGTGTCTGCGGTATGGTTTTCGGTATCGTAAGTAAACAACGGGCGTTTCTCGACGATATAATCCAAACCCGCAAATTGTATCGCCTCTGCGCTGGTCGGGTAACGGTCAATTAGCTGACCTAAGTTATGCCATGCTTTTTCCTTTACGCTGAAAAAGCTGTGTTTGCCTGTCTTCTTATTAAAGTTTATTTGATGTGCCATTGTCTTAATTTTTTAATTTGTAGTCCATAAATTTTAGTTCCTTGATTTTTACCTTTTGGGTATCGGTAATGGTGCATGTCGCTTTTTGCTGTATTTCGGTGATGGCTTCATGCGCCGTTTTGTGGTTTGTCTGTATGGTCGCCTTAACCAGTAAATAAATAGTGTCGTACATGGGTCTATTGATTATAGCTGTTCAAAAATTCCGCATATTCCATTTGAAAAGCTGCGGGGTTAGTTTGCGCCAGTTGTTCTGCGTAGCCTTCCCAAAAAATTTGGTTGAGCAACTCGATAAATAGTTCGTACATTTTAATTCCTGTATTTTGGTAAAACATAAAAAATGCCTCCCGGCATAACCGGGAGGCATGAGTAATTAAGCTTGCGGGAAATTGATGGTTGATTCGATTTCTTCCAGTTTGTTGTTGCAGGCATCAAAGATGTACTGTGTAACCATGCGGATTAAGTTCGGCGTGTTGGTCACAAATTCGCGATTCTTGTCATCCTTGATAATCAGCTTACAGCCCTGGTAAGGGTTGCTTTCCAGTTCGTCGCTTTCTTCAATTAGTTTCACCTCGAACGCTTCCAACGTTTTGATGCGACCAATAAGCGCCAAACGCTGTATGCTTTTGCGGTGCAAGTCTTCTACGGCTTTTAATTTCGCATCCAAAGACAACACAGGTTTTTCTTCTGCTTTCGGCTCGGCTTTTACTTCGGCTGCTACGGGTGCTGCAACGTCTGCGGGTTGGTTATCCACTGTAGCGGGATTACCGGGCGCAACCTCGGCAACTTCGGCTGTCTTTGCTTCCTCACCTTTTGCAGGTTGATTTTGGGTGTTTTCACTTTTTGCTTCCTCCCCTGTTAAGCTTGGACGGTTAGCGGTTCTTGTTGAATTGTTTTTTGCGGTCGCACCTTGTGCGCAATTTGCATTTTTTTCTGCGGTTTGCATTTTTAAAAAATTAAAGAGTTAAAAAATTTTGTTAATCCTTTTCTCTTTCGCCCCTGTCCCCTGAAAGCTTTTTTTCAAAAGAAAAAGGAAAAAAAGAAAGCCCAATTCAGTGTGTCCGTAAAGGCACGGGAGAGCTATAAGTCCCGCAGGGTGGTTTGACGGGATACCGCAGGCGGCAAACCATTATGCGCTCGTACGTGCCGGGGACACAACCTTTGCGGCTCTTTTTTTCGTTTTTTTAAAAGCTGATCATAGCATTATGTATCGGCAAATCCGTGATAAAGCAAGTGCCTGCTGACAGGACGCTGGACGTGTTTGCCGGTAGCGCAGCGTACGGGAAACCGGGAGGCGGGATGGCGGCAGGCTCTTGGCGCGCGGCCCGGAAATGTGGTGAGGAAAGAAGCATAGCGGGAATGACGAACCGTATTTCCGGGCATGGACCGAAGTAGCGATTGCAGCGGCATCCTTTTTGAAAAAAAGATACAGCGGAAAGCGCGGGCCACGGTAATACCGTGGCACTTCCAGAATAATTTTTTGGGATTTAAATTTTATGATTATAATTGTATGTGCTTGTTGGCAAGCCGGCCCGTTCGTGCAAAGATTTCATCAGCCAATAGTTAATAATGCAAACCTTTCAGGCTTATTATCTAACCAATTTACGAACGTCAGATTATAGATAATCAGCTTGATACAAAAAGGTATGTATTATGGAACCTATCGATTATTTCAAACTCCAGGCGAAAAATCTTTTTAAAGATTACAAAACGCAAACCCCGCCAACCAGCGAAGACGATTATTATGAGTACCATCCGACTTATTTCGATATACTCGGTATTTTTCTAGCGTTCACCGAACTTGACGAAGAAGAATTTACGCTGATGAAAGCGCAGCATGTTATCGCCCAACTTGCTGGCTTTTATAAATGGACGGAAATGCTGAAGGCCGGCCCTGCCGAACTCGAACTCGGGAAGTTACTATTTGATAACCAGGACAAGCTCAGCATTGACGATTGGGAGATTTATTTGAACATTGGGAAATCGGACTATAACGTCACCTATACTCCTGAACAAAGGCTCGAAATCTTAAAGGTTGTTTTTCTCCATGGTGACGGTTATGGGGATTCTGCACAAGATTTTCGGCTACCCCGGAAATAGCACTGACAAAATGATTGATTTTGGCAATCAACGTGATAAGACATTTCTGTTTTTGAATAGAAAATATCTCGCCATATTCGCTGTATGAAAAGATTTTTGTCGGTATCTGCATTTTTAGCCGTTGTCTTAATTTTAGTATCATGGGGCTATAAAGGTCATCGTGCTATGGCTACTATTGCGCAAAAACACCTGACCAGTAACACAGCTTACGTCGTTTCCGCCTACCTGAAAGGTGAAAGTATGGCAGATGTAAGCACCTGGGCAGATGAAAATAAGAACCGGATTACCGCGCCCTGGCATTTTTTAAACCTGCCCTTAGGTTTGACCCATGAACAGTTTGTTCAAGCCTTATCGACCAGCGACAATAATGTTTACACCGCTATTCTCAAAACCGAAGCCAGCCTGAAAGATAAAACGCTTAGTTTTGATGAAAAAAACGAGGCCTTAAAATACCTGATCCATTTGGTTGGCGACGCCCATCAGCCAATGCACATTTCCCGGAAAGAAGATAAGGGCGGCAATACCATCCAGGTACGTTTTGACAATAAAGGAACGAACCTGCACAGTTTGTGGGACAGTAAGCTGATCGATCATGAAGGTTTCAGCCAGGAAGATATCGCCATCAAATATGATAACGCTACTTCCGACCAAGTTAAAAAATGGCAGTCAGACAGCCCCATGGAATGGCTTTGGGAAAGCTACCAGATCAGCAGCCAACTTTATGCCGAGACAAAAGCCGGACAAACAATCAATGATATTTATTATACCAAATACATACCCGTAATTCACCAGCGGATTGGCCAGGCGGGTGTCCGGCTGGCGGGTGAACTGAACAGGATTTTCATTAATGAAAAGGTCAAGGTGACCAGCGTAACATTGACCCCTCCCCCTCCGGTAAAAAACCCGCAGGTTCCTGTAAAACTGGAGGAAGTAAAGAATCTGGTGGGTAAGACAGTTACAACGGGCGGTAAAGTTTACGGCACTAAAGATATAGGCAGTATGGTTTTGGTCAACCTCGGGGCGGCTTATCCTAATCAAGTGCTGACACTCGTCCTGAGAGGCGACGCAAAATCTTTGGCAACCCAGATTGACGGTAAGTATATCACGGTAACGGGGCCGGTCATCGATTATAAAGGCAGGCCGGAAATCGTCGTTACTCTAAGCTCTCAAATTGTTCGTTGAAAACGAAGAAGATTCACGCCGTTAATGCACGGTTAGCGTATTTCAAACAAGTTCATAAGATTCCCGATAAAGAAAGATCCCGGGTTTGAGTTCATCCAAGTTAGTAAGCCGTATGTGGTTTTCGAACTTTTTGCCTGAGGCTACACTTTTAATCAGCGGTTTCTCTTTGCGGACTACTTTAGAATAGAATTTGATATCAGTCACATTTTCATTGGCCGGATCACCTGGAAACCAGTGCGGAGGTAAAAAATAATGCAGTTGGGCGTGGTGCTGATGAGCACTTTCGTCCAATCAGAAACTTCCGCCAAAATCTTATCGAAAACAAATATTAATTCTTCCAAACGCACTGGTTTTTGCCCTGGTAGCTTTTTAGCCATTCCTTTGGTTAGTTTTATTGCAAACACCTTTAGCGCTAGTAATTTAAAAATAAGGGTTTCAACAGGAATAAACAGCGCAGCCGCTATTGCTTTTCAAATAAATGCCAATGGTCGCGTTATTTACAGATAGGGGATCATTTACAGAGCTACCAAGCGCAAGAATGGCATCAAATAGTGCTACAAAGGGTTGTTAACACCCCGAATGACTACTACGCAAAAGAACACAATAGCTTCGTCACAATAGGGGTTGGAGATTTCTGATTTAACGCTTCCTGAAAAATGCGTTTTCACTGAAGCTGTTGGGAAAATATAACAAGCGCTTAAAAAGATAGATTACCATTGTGAATCAACCCAATCATCATACTCCTCCTGTGAAACCTTGCGATTTCGTTCGTCGATTGCACGCCACCAATACCAAAACGCTTTCAGTTTTTTAAAAAATATATTTATCATATCTGCAAAAGTAACGATAAAAATAGATGTTCACACTCAACTCTAAAATCACGATAACAGACCCGACAGGAACAAACTACCTGGAGTTTCCGTTTGTGATTGAGGCAATCATTAAATCATTAATGTTAAGGCATCGGCGGCTTATTGAGGCTCTAGTCTGGAAGTTTCCAGCATAAACATGGTATAGTGCTGCGGCGTTGAGTAAATGAGTATTTTTTCCTGCCAGCCCATGAAAAGGACAAGGAAAATAAATACCAGCCATATCGTTTTCTTGATCATGAGGAAGGGTGCATTTGGTGAACGACATAGATCTGCCCGTGAACGGAGGGCAGTCCGTTGATACAATCGATAAAGGTCTTACCCGTATTGCGGAAGTGTTCCGGCAAGGCATGCAGCTCATCCGTCCAGCCCTTTCTGCCTAAGGATCCCCTAGAGTCCACGTGGAAAACAGACTTTTCCAGACCGGGCATCTGGCAAAAAACATCCCCGGTTTTGATCATCATCTCATTAAAGAGATATATCATCGCGTACACGATGTTTTCCTGGTTCTCCGGGTCCAAAATGCCGCGCATTTGCAAGGGGGTCTTTAGCCAGCGGCCGTTGCCAAGGAACATGCGGATAAAGGGCTTATACCACCGGAATAAATTGAGTCCCCAGCCACCGTCATGCTGCGGGATGAGGTAATCGTAACCTTGGGTAATGATCTTAATCCCGGGAAACTTACCGCCTCCGAGAATATCATTGATTAAAAAATAATATTGCAAATGGAAGAACATCAGCAGCGCGAAAAAATCTTTGGATAGGAACCGGATGCCATCATCAAATTTACGCGTATCCAACGGGACGACAGGCTTAGCCTTTGCTTTGGCGATCAGCTCCATCGCGAACTTATTATGAAAGAATTCACCAGACTTACCTGAAGGATCGACCACCGCGCCTACCCTGTTTTGACCGACAAGGTCGTTGCCGCCCGCGCTCATCAGGAACACATCCGGGTGCAGCACAGACAGTTCCTCCACATACTTTCGCTGGGTGAGCATGTTGAGCAGCCAGTCCCCGGCATTCGCCAGGCTGTATACTGCCATATTCTTTTCCATGCCGATCCAATCGATCACATCGCTGAGGATGACCGGGTAATTGAACCAGGAATCACCTTTTATGACTTCAAATCTATTTAATCACTTGGTAAAATATTTGTTAAACTTTCATAAATAAAATTAGTGTGTTATCCAAGTCTAGGGTATAATCAAAATTCTTTAAGTCGAGGAACACTTATTTGTATCAATCGACAATTTGGTTTTGCTTTGTAGCCCAGATGTATTCGAGAATCGAGTTGTTTTCTTTTGTGAATTCGCTATCGCTGATTCTTTCGGCGCACCCAACTGAACGTTTCTCGAACCACTTTGTGCAGGACTTGAAGAGTTTGAGCGCCTTGTCTTTTAAGTTGAAAGAAAATAGCATCTAAAGAGTGTTTTAACAATTCATTGAAGGCGTTCGATTTCCTTACGGAATCGAACCTTATTTATTTGTATAATTTTAACATTTATCGCTAACCTAATGTTAAAATAATTCCTTAAAGGCATACTCGCCAATTTTTAATACTAGGATATTTAGAAGTTTTTGTACTTTTAGTTTCAGAACTAGCCTTACACATGGGAAGATATATACTTGTTACTTCTGTTATTATATATATACTCTCTTTATTATCTAAAGCGGCGGCTCAGAGCAACCAAACCGTCGTAAATGGAAGTAACACGACAGCTGTAGCGCTACAGGGTGGTACATGTGCTTATACCTGGGTTAACGATAACCCAAGCATTGGATTATCCGCCAGTGGCACGGGCAATATCGGGTCATTTACGGCCATAAACACAGGTAACACCCCGATTATTGCGACAATTACAGCAACCCCAATTCAAACAGGTATCTCTTATATAGCCAATAGCGGTGATGGGACGGTTTCGGTTATCGACCTGGCAACAAACTTGATAGTCGCCACTATCAGCGTTGGCCAGGCACCCTTTGGGGTGTCAGTCAGCGCTGATGGCAGCACAGTTTATGTGTCCAATCAAGGTTCAAATTCCGTCTCAGTAATTAGCACAACAACCAACACCGTGGTATCTACAATCCCTGTAGGGAATGGCCCTGCTGGATTAGTAGTTAGTCAGGATGGAAGCAGAGTATATATTGCCAATACAACCGATGGCACTGTTTCAACGATCAACACAGCCACTGGTATAGTGATGTCTACCGTCCCAGTGGGCTCACAACCTACCGGGATATGTGTAAGTCCAGACGGAACTCGCGTATATGTTACAAATTTTAATGATGGTACGATTTCTGTTATCGATGCTACCAGCAATGCTGTGATATCAACCATTTATATTGGTAATAATCCTTTCGGCATCGCAGTTAGCCCTGATGGCAGTCAAGTTTATGTCTCAAGTGGTACTACCTGGCTTTTTGTGATCGATGCCACGTCAAACACAATATTAACCAAAATACTGTTAGATTTATCGGGCCGGTCAGTAGCGGCGGGTATTTGCGTAAGTCCCAATGGTACACGTATTTATGTAAGTGACCGGGACTACCAGCTTGATGTTATATATGTACCTTTTTTGGCCGTTCTAAATGTAATTAGCGTACCGTTACAGCCTAATGGCGGAATTTCAGTAAGTCCTGATGGTGCAACGGTATATGAGACAAATACTTCTAATGGCGTCACTGGAATTGACCCCATCCACCGAACTTTAACATTTATGGCCGCCGGAACAAATCCCATCTCGCTAGGCAATTTTATAAGAAACGGCCCGACATGTAATGGTTTGCCGATTACGTTCACCATAACAGTAGATCCTTCACCCTCACCTCCAATTATTATAACAAGCGTAGTGAGCGGAAACATTTCGGCATGTGCAGGTTCTGCATCATCCAGCCCGAATATTCAACAGTTCACGGTGTCCGGCAGTGCTTTGTTGTCAGATATTACCTTAACGGCACCGGTTGGTTTTGAAATATCTCTTTCAACGACTGGTGGATATAACAGCAGTTTGACGCTCACTCAATCAGGAGGCATTGTAAACAATACTATTATTTACGTCCGGTCAGCTACGTCGGTGTCACCAGGCAATTTATCAGGAAACGTATCTGTAACTTCAACGGGCGCGACAAGTCAGAATTTACTGGTTTCGGGGTTAGTAAATGCATTGCCAACAGTAAACATTGTATCAAACCAAACGCTAGTAAATGGTTCACAGACGGGGGCAATAAATTTTACAGGCATAGGGGGAGTATTTAATTGGGTTAATGATACTCCGGGAATTGGTTTGGCTGCAAGTGGGGCCGGAGATATTTTACCGTTTAATTCCATAAATACCAGTAATAATCCGATTACAGCTACCATAACCGTCAATCCGGTGTCCGTAAACTCTGGATGTAGTGGTAATCCGATGACATTTACGATTACCGTCAATCCAACTATCCCCCCTGTAGTTACAACCAATGGCGCGTTGTACGCTCTTTCAACAGTTTACGGAACCGCTTCAAGCACTGCCAGTTTTAGCCTGTCAGGTAGTAACATGACTAGTGGCATTTTGGTTACACCACCTGTCGGATTCGAAGTTAGTACCAATAATTCAACTTTTTCCGGCACCGTTATTATTGGGACAGCCGGTACAATTGCACCGACAATAATCTACGTCAGATTGACGTCAACTACGCCGGTAGCTAACTATTCAGGTAATGTTGTTTTAAGCAGCGCGGGTGCTGGGAATGTTAATATACCAATTCCAAATAGTGTGGTGAGCAAGGCTCCGTTAATAATAACCGCTAACAATGTAAGCAAAACCTATGGAGCAACACTTGTTGATGGCACTTCTTCTACCTTCAACGCAACAGGCTTAAAAAATAACGAAACCATTGGCAATGTGATGATCACTTATGGTGCCGGAGCAGCCGCAACAGCAAATGCAGGCAATGTCACCGGCACGGTAGTCCCATCGGCGGCAACCGGAGGCACATTTACTTCTACCAACTATAACATTACCTATATTGCTAACGATATTACAATTATCCCAGCCGAGCTGACCATTAGGGCGGAGGACGAAAATAAAATTGCAGGCGACCCAAACCCGGTTCTAACAGTTACTTATCTTGGTTTTGTTAATAATGAAGGTCCGGCACAATTAATTGTACAGCCAGATGTCACCACCACAGCCTTAACTGCATCACCAGCTGGCAAATATCCAATTATACCAAGTGGGGCAAGATCAAACAATTATAATTTTACTTATGAACCTGGCACACTTACTATTACCCAAAACAATCCTTCAATATTAATACCAAATGCCTTTACTCCGAATGGCGATGGAATTAATGACGTTTGGAATATTAGCTCACTTATTGATTACCCTCAATGCAAGGTAATGATCTATAATAGATATGGCGTTTTAATCTATCAATCAAGGGGATATTCAAAACCCTGGGATGGAACTTATAACGGCAGCCTGCTGCCCGCTGGCGCTTATTATTATATTTTAGACCTTCAAAATGGAACATCGAAACTATCCGGATGTTTAACCTTAATCAGATAGCCGAAGTACAATTGTAGATTAATACTGTAATATGAAAATTTCGTCTCCAATATTGCAAGCGCCATCGTTGCGATAAAAACAAAGGCATTTATTTTATAATATTAATGGTTTAACGCTACTTATTTCTAAATTAGTGCTAATGAAACCTAGCCTTATAATAGCTCTACTGTCGT
>CAZZUU010000013.1:19160-26166 GCA_964657275.1 uncultured Mucilaginibacter sp.
ATGATATTGTCGAACCTTCCATCAGTAAAAGCCAAGTAAATTTAGAAGCCCCGGCAGACCAATATACCGGTACCAGTTACACGATAAACTTCTGGTGGGATAAAGTTGACCATGCGTTAACCTATCATTTGCAGATAGTTACTCCCAATTTTACTTCTCCCGGAAGTTTGGTATTAGATACAATTGTCAAAAACAATACCTTCTCGGTTACACTTAGTCCCGGCAAATACCAGTGGCGGGTAGCGGCAGAAAACGGGAGTTCACAAACAGCCTTTACCTCCTCACGAGACTTTACTGTTGCAGCCACTTCCATCAAACAACAGTCGGTTCAGTTAAGTTCGCCTGCAAATAATTATATCACAAATCTAAGTACTGCCACGTTTCAATGGAGCAGCCTCTATGGTGCTACCCAATATCGGCTGGAGATAGACACAAATAACTTTGTAAATGAGAGTGCGGTTATTTCAAACCAGGTTGTACCCGGCCAGCAACTTGGTTTTACGTTTCCTAAAGACCAGGTATATCAATGGCGGGTGCGCGCGGAAAATGATACCGCCCAGGCGCAATGGTCGGCTATTAATGTAATAACCTACGATCATACCCCTCCGGCCCAGGTAACATTATCTGCTCCTGCCAACGGAGCGACAGTGAGTAAGCCAGTCACCTTGCAATGGAGTGCGGCTACATCAGCCTCAAAATATAAACTGTATGTTTTGAAGAGCGATTCCACGACAGTGTATAGTACTAGCTTTCCGTTAATGCTGAATACTACCAGTTACAATTTCAACCAGGGTAATTCGGGTGACAAAGTATATTGGAAAGTAACTGCTCTTGATGCTGCGGGTAACGAAAGCATTGACAGTCAAACAAGAAGTTTCGTGTTGCAATGAGGAAATGACAAAAAAGCAAAAAACATTCGCTTTGTTAGTGACGGTAGTAATTGTATGGGGCACTATTATATACAAAATAATTGATGCCACCAGCACCGGCGATGATACTGAATTACCGGCCCCAACATCTGCGGTTAAAGAGCCTTACAACGATTACGCTATACCAAAAGACACCACTCATCTGTTACTCACTTATAAAGATCCATTCGGACTAAAAAAGCAAAAAGACACTGTACGGGTGGCACGGGTTATGACTCAAAAGATCCATAAAGAACCGGTACCGAAAGCGGCAACAAACTGGAATTTTATCAGGTATTCAGGGTATATCAACAATCCCGGCTCCAAAAAAACAGTGGCATTGTTGAGTATAAATGGCAGGAGCGTGATGTTGTCAGAAGGTGAAAGTGCCGAAAGTGTTAAACTGATAAAAAATATGCGCGATTCGATAAAGGTTAGTTATAATGGCCAAATTAAATTTATAACAATCAGGTAGATCTATGAAAAAAATATTGTTTGTATGCTTCTTTTTATTTTCAATTTCAGCAGGCGCACAAAAATTACCCGACTTTGGGTTTAACAAAGTTCGCATAGCCGAAGATGATAAAACCATTCTTGCTGAAATAATATCTGTTAATTCAAATCCGAAGGCAAAGCCTGGCTTGTTTTATTATTGGTATACTGCCAATAGTATTCATGTTACCCAGGGAGGTTTCAGCGGTAAACTGCTCAACGGAACTTACACCGAATTTTATCTAAATAAAAATCTTGAAGAACAAGGCAATTTTAAAAAGGGATTAAAAAACGGTGTTTGGAAAAGATGGAATGAAGACGGAACTCTTGACCGGGTAACCGAATGGAAAAATGGCGCAATGCTGCTGGGAAAGCACACTCCGTTCTGGAAAAAACTAAACATTTTTAAAAGGAAAAAAAATCAACCTGTACCCGATTCGTTAAG
Source organism: uncultured Mucilaginibacter sp. (assembly GCA_964657275.1). GTDB lineage: Bacteria > Bacteroidota > Bacteroidia > Sphingobacteriales > Sphingobacteriaceae > Mucilaginibacter. Next base: position 21,006 of record CAZZUU010000013.1, read on the forward strand.
CAAGAAGTAGGCTTCGGAAACCTCCGAATAATAGCAATTAACTGCGTTATGCTCAAAGCATCAGCTTTATATATAGTAATCATCCTGGCGTTAGTAATTGCCATTATCTGTTCCTCGCTCATCGTGTCTGCGTATTTTTATAAGCTTCAATATCAAAAAAAGTTCAGGTATGACGTCTTGCAGGATAACATGGCTTCCGGCGTTAACATTCTGCTTGCCGATAACGATGCAGCTTATTTACAGGAAAAAACCTTTAGTTTATTCGATACCGATGCGGATTCAATTTTCTTAAAAAAGTTACCCTGGGGAGTGTACGATATTGGTGTTGTTAAAGCATTTATTCAAAAAGATACGTTATATAAAGTATTCTCGATTGCTAACACAATTGACTCAACCAAATGGGCTGCGCTTTATTTGATTGATGAAGACAGGCCATTGTCTGTTAGCGGTAAAACGATGATCAAAGGGGATGCCTATATACCAAAGGCCGGTATTAAACCTGCTTATGTTGATAACAAAGCGTACGAGGGTGATAAACGGCTGGTCATAGGCAAACAACATAACAGCGACAAAAAATTACCCGCCCTCAACCAGGAAAGGTTAACACAACTTCAAAATTACCTTAGCAATACTATTCATGGCGATAGCACTTTATCAAAGGCAGATTCCGTCAATCAATCCTTTTTATCGCCCACCCAGGTAATTGCTTTCAAAAAAAGGCCGCAAATCATAAAAAATATTACCCTTAGCGGGAATATAATTTTGCTGTCCGATACGTCTATTACCATAGACAGTTCGGCGGTATTAAATAATGTTATGGTCTTTGCCAGGTCAATGAAGGTAAATAATGGTTTCCACGGCAATTGCCAGCTTTTCGCTACCGATTCAATCAGCATCGGGCAACGGTGCCGGTTCGATTATCCTTCCTGTATGGGGGTAATCCGTTTCACGCCGCAGGTGGTCCGTTCGTCTGAAAAAATCAAGATAGGGGCTCATACGATCTTTAACGGAATTATTTTCACCTACGAAAAGAATACAAACGAGTTACAGCCCTTGATCGAAATCGGCAAAAATGTCCGTGTATCCGGGCAAGTCTATTCGCAGGGATTACTGAAATTTACGGACGATTCCGAAATTGACGGCAATGTAACAACCAGTCGTTTTATATATCAAAACACATTTACACTTTTTGAAAATTATTTAATAAATATAAAGCTAAACAGTCCTGCGCTGTCGCCCTATTATTTAACAAGTGAATTAACGCCGGTATCAGCAAAAAAGAAGAAAATTATGCAATGGCTGGAAACAAATTAAGAAAGAGGGTCAAAGGCTCCACCATAATAGAGGTCGTTATCTCAATGGTGATTATAGTCGTAGTTTTTGGCATTGCCATGATGATCTACACCAATGTATTGCGATTGTCCTTATCTGCAAAAAAAATAAGGGCACAAGCGCTTTTACATGAAACGATGCTTCAATCGGAGCACACTGCCGAAAATACCACCCAAACTTTTATGAAGGATGATTTCCGGATTGAGCGGGAGGTAAAACCGTATAACGATAATGTTGACTTAACCGAAATACACTTAACAGCCTACGACCAGAACCAACAAAAAATTGCAGAGTTGCAGAAAGTAATCATCAACCGCCATGAATAAATACAGGGTTAAGGCGTTTACTATATTTGAGATGGTTATCACAATGATGATTACCGCCATCGTTATTGGCATAACATATACTTCATATTCAATCGTTGTTAAATCCTATAACTCGTTCAATAATAAAAATAATGATATGGCTGTGGTGATAGATCTTGACCACGTATTAAAACGGGATTTTGAACGGGCAGAAATTATTTTAAAAGACACCGATGGTATTGCCTTAAAAACTGGCGCTCAAATAATAAAATATCAATTTAAGCCAGATTTTATTACCAGGTACGGTGTAAGAATCGATACCTTTAAGGTGCAGGCCGTCGACGTAATAACTGCGTTTGAAAATATGCCGGTAAACGAACTGCAAGTTACAGATGAGCAAAACAGGATCGATGAGATCGGGTTTACGCTGCTTTTTAAAAACGAAAAAATACCTTATCATTATAATAAGCAATACAGTTCAGTAAACCTCTTTCAAAGAAATCCAAATGCCATCAATTGATCTCAGCAGGTACGAAACAAAAAAAGTGGTTAAGGCTACCGCCAAACCGGATAGCGGTGGCCTGATCGATTTTTTAAACCGCGACATTAGCTTTGGCAACAAGGAACTAAGCGACAAAAAGAAAGAATACCTGTACCTGGAGCTAAGCTCATTGCTGCAGGCCGGCATCAACCTGAAGGAAAGCTTTGAGCTGATCACTTCCGACCAGCAAAAGGTGAAGGATAGAGAACTGTACACCAAAATACAGAACGCTGTTTTAGGAGGCACTACGTTTTCACAGGCTTTACAGCAAAGCGGCAAGTTCTCCCTATACGAAGTTTATATTTTACAGATAGGAGAAGAAACCGGCAAACTGATTGAAGTTTTAAAGGACCTTGCCCAGTTTCACCAGAATAAAATAAAACAGCGCCGTCAAATTGTATCTGCTTTAACGTATCCGTGTGTAGTGGTAACAGCATCGTTGTCGGCGGTGTTTTTTATGCTGAAGTTCATCGTACCGATGTTTGGCGATGTGTTTAAACGGTTTGGGGGCCAGCTGCCCTATTTAACCGAAAAAATAATCGACATCTCCAATGCCATGCAGAACAACTTTTTGCCATTTTTAATCATAGTGGGATCGTGTGTTGGGTTTATTTTATTTACCCGGAAAACTGAAAAGTTCAGAGAAATATTTTCCAAGTTAGTATTGCGTTTACCGGTGGTTGGCGGCCTGGTGCAAAAGATATACCTGGCCCGGTTTTGCAATTCCATGCGCTTATTGATCAGTGCGCAATTGCCCTTGTTACGTGCTATCGCTTTGATCAGGCAGATGATACAATATTACCCAATCGAATCTTCATTGTTAAAGGTGGAGGATGATATTATGAACGGTAAATCTCTGCACGAAAGCTTACGGCAATTTAAAATATACCCCTCAAAAATGATCCAACTGGTTAAAGTGGGCGAAGAAACCAACCAGCTGGATTATTTCTTTGGCAGAATATCAAGCCAATATATCGACGAAGTGGAGTATAAAACTTCAACGTTAACCAGCGTAATGCAGCCACTAATCATTGTTTTCTTAGGAATAGTAGTGGGCACTATTTTAATCGCGATGTATTTACCGATGTTCCAGATGAGTAATACGATTCAGTAGTTGATCCTGTAACAAGGGGATTTGTTTAAGAAAGAAATTACTAAAACCCAGCGAACCATGTTCCTCGTTAATTTTCGTTCCAGCAGTCGCAAACCGCTCAAATAATCGTCTCGAGTCACAGAAATTCGGACAGCATTTCGCGAACTATGCACTGGGGTTTGAAGTCGAAGGCATTCGTACAACAGCATGTGCAAATTTTCAAGATAATCGGGCTCTTAGTTATAAATTACACCGACCCTTTTACCAGCAATCTAAAAGTTAGTTTTTAACAAAATGTTCTGATTGAGCATAAGTATATGTTATCCCGTTGTTGTAGCCTACTGACTCAACATAAAGATATAATTCAGAATTGGTCAACTTTTTTATTGTTGCAGTCACACCAGTCCCTGGAATAGACATTCCTCCAACCATCTGCTCAGGTTCACTTATTGAGACACTATTACCATTAGACCTATTATAAGTAAAATTTGCAGTTATACCACCTACGGAAATCAATCCGGTACCATCAGAATTAAATTGTTCATAATCACTGGATGTTACCGGAAGAGCCATGCTTTGGATAAGTTTTGTTGAAATAAAGGTATTTAAGGAATCAGAAGAAAAAGTCCACTTCCCGACAATGCTGAATTTCGAAGGATCGGGATTATTGTTCTTTTTACAACCGCAAAATACAAAACTTAAAAAGATTAGGATTGCTAATATTTTGTGAAATTGGTTCATGGTACTATGATAAGGATTTAGACAACATCTAAAAATATTGGATAATTATTTTTTTACCGAAAAACGAAATCAATGTTTTAGAATAATATCAGTACGGTCAGATTTGTTTTAGGTATTTTTCCATCTTATTAAAACCGCTGGCCAAATTATTTTTTACCATTTTTTATTAATGTTAATAGTGTGCCCGGAGCTATTTCAATATTACTTTTAACAGGTGTCATAAAGATAAGATATATGTTACCACTACTTCGAAGAACCATTGTTTCCATCGCAATAGTTACAGAGTTGGAGGTGTATCCATAAAAGCTTTGTGAGCCATTAAAGTTATATTTTATATAAAAATTTTTAAATCGTGATGAATAATAGACAAGCGTGTCGTTTTTAGCGATAGTTTTTAGGACACCACCAAAAATGTTTAGGTATATTTTAGAAACTGTATCCTGAACCCCCATTTTATAATAAATTTTGTAGTCATCAAATCTATTTAAAAGGTCATATACACTGCCATAGCTAACGGAACTACTTTTATTGGTTTCTACTATAAAGCTTTTAAGGGGCGCACTGTTTTTTGCTCTGAGTTTACAGATATATACATGATATTGCTTGTCAAAGCTATATTCGGCAATCGGGCTTCCCGACTCGTTTTCTTTTATCCCATCAAAAGTTAGTTTGCTGTTTTTTAGTATGTTAATATAATTTAAGGGTTCAATTTTCGATTCACTTGATAGATCTTTCAAGGCAACACTCTGAATTTGTTCTCCTTGACGCTTTATTTTTTTTAAATCCCTAAAAAAGTTATAAACGCACAAAACGAGAAATAACATTACCGCCGTTGTTATTATTATTATAATAGAAATAAAGAATTTTTTCATCAAGAATAATTAATAAGAGATTAAAATATATTAAATAAACGCCATTACGTCCAATATCAAACGAGCCATGATTAAAACTTTAAAGTTTCTGTATTTGAGATAAAATACTGAAAATACTAATCCGAATAAAAACATATATATTAAATAGCTAAAGTTTTGATATCCAAAGTGGTATAGCGAGTATGTCAACGAGGAAATAATCACCGCTATCGAATCTTTCTTAAACAATAATTTTAAACGTGTTATAAGATATACTCTAAAAATTAATTCCTCTGAC
>CAZZUU010000014.1:0-10477 GCA_964657275.1 uncultured Mucilaginibacter sp.
CAAACGACGCAGGCTGGCTAAAGGCAAACTTCTCCTTCAGCTTCGGGCCGTATTATAATCCTGATAAAGTACATTTTGGTGTTTTGCGAGTTTTAAACGACGATATTATTGGCGCTGGCCAGGGATTTGGCCGCCATCCTCATGATAATATGGAAATTATAACTATTCCTCTGACCGGGGCGCTCGAGCATAAAGACAGCATGGGGAATACCGGCGTCATTGCCGCCGGCGAGGTACAGGTAATGTCGGCCGGAACGGGTGTGGAACATTCGGAATATAACCACTCAAAAACCGAAGCCGCTAATACATTACAGATATGGCTTTTTCCAAAAAAGCGCAATATCGAACCCCGGTACAATCAAAAGAGCTTTATCGACGTGATGAAACCCAACCAGTTAACCACATTGATCTCGCCGGTTAAGAGCGAAGATACTTTATGGATAAACCAGGATGCGACATTCTCAATGGGCCACTTTGATGCTCAAAAACAGATCAAATACGAGATAAAAACGCCTGGAAACGGGGTGTATATTTTCGTTTTGGAAGGCGCTGTGAAAATAGATGACAGTATTTTAAACAAAAGAGATGCTTTGGGTGTTTATAATACCAGTTCAATTACAATTGAAACCAACGCTGAGTGCCGTTTGCTCATAATGGATATCCCCATGTTATAAGCCAGCAGATCTTTCCGGGTTAAATTTATTTGAATGCTTTAAAACAATTAAGTAGGGCTTTGCTGTATAGCAATAAGTAATAAATCATGGCAGAACAAGTAGTAATTCCCGGATGGAAAAGATGGCTCGAAGGCATAGGCGACCAGGTGGGATTCTTTTTTAGCTTTTTCAGGAATATTTTTACCGGGGGCTTTGAGTGGTCGGAGTTTGTTCGTCAATGTTACGAAATCGGCTACCGCTCCATGATGCTGGTGGGCGTAACCTCTTTTATAATGGGCGTTGTGCTCATTGTGCAGTTACGGCCAACGCTGGTTGCTTTCGGTGCGGCGAGTATGCTGCCCAAAACATTGTCAGTATCATTTATCCGCGAAATAGGGCCGGTTATCATAGCCATAATTTGCGCGGGTAAAATTGCATCGAGTATCGGCGCCGAGTTGGGGAGCATGAAAGTGACCGAGCAATTAGATGCCATGGAGGTTTCGGGTGCCAACCCAACCCAATACCTGGTGGTTACACGTATTTTGGCTACTACTATTATGGTGCCCATATTATCAGTAATCGGCGATGTGATAGGCCTTTTTGGAGGCTTTCTTGCCCTTAATTTACGGGACAATATGAGCTTCTCCCTTTATTTTACCAAGGTGATAGCATCCCTCGACTACTCCGATTTTTTACCTGCTTTTATAAAAACGATATTTTTTGGCTTCGCGATAGGTTTTGTGGGTTGTTATAAAGGGTTCCATTCCAACAAAGGAACAGAAAGTGTGGGTATTGCTGCAAATACAGCCGTAGTGACCGCTTCACTTTGGATCTTCGTTATTGATGCCATAGCGGTGCAGGTTACCAGTTTACTGTTTTATAAATAAGATGAATATGGAACAGCGAACAGTATCAACACAAGGGTCTCCGAAGACAAAAGCTAAGAAGGAGATAGTGGTAGCCATTAAAGGATTGAAAAAATCGTTTGGCGAAAAGGATGTTTTGAAAAACATTAACCTCGACATAGCCAAAGGTGAAAATGTTGTGGTTTTGGGAAGATCGGGTACCGGTAAATCAGTAACCATACAGTGTATAGTAGGGCTGTTGAAACCTGACGGCGGTTCGCTTAAAGTATTCGGAGACGAAGTGGTTGAGATGTCGGATAAACAATTGAAAGAAATGCGGATAAAAATCGGCTTTTTATTTCAAAGCGGCGCGCTATATGATTCGATGACGGTACGTGAAAATTTGGAGTTTCCCTTAACGCGTATTTTAAAGCTAACCGACCAGGCAGAAATAGATAAACGTGTAGAAGCTGCGTTGGATGGCGTAGGGCTGTTAGAGGCAATTGATAAAATGCCATCTGACCTTTCGGGAGGGATGCGTAAAAGGGCAGGCCTGGCCAGGACGATTATAGTAGAGCCGGAAATCATTTTATATGACGAGCCAACAACCGGACTTGACCCAATTACGTCAAGAGAAATCAGCGAACTCATATTAAGTATACAAAAGAAATATAAAACAACATCATTGATTATAACACACGATATGGAATGCGCACGTTTGGCTGCCGACCGGGTTGTGGTGATGAGCGATGGAGAATATATAGCTGAAGGCACCTTCGGGGAACTTCACAAATCAAAAAACCAAATTGTAGCATCTTTTTTCAAGGATATATTATGAAAACAACATCGGGTCAAAAAATAAAAATCGGCGTGTTTACCTTTATCGGTTTCCTTGCGTTGGTTCTGGCTATTTTCTTTATCGGGAACAGGAAAAACCTATTCAGCTCCACGTTTACCATTTACGGAACATTTAAAAACGTTAACGGGCTGCAGGTAGGTAACAACGTGCGGTTTGCCGGAATAAATGTAGGTGTTGTTGAAGCCATAAACATTGTAACAGATAGCTCGGTAAGGGTTGATCTCACCTTAAACAACAACGTAAAAAAGTTTATTAAAAAAGACTCAAAACTAGCCATCGGCAGCGATGGCTTAATGGGTGATAAATTGATCGTTATTGCACCGGGCGGCATAACCAGCACCGAAGCTGTTAATTCCGGCGGCCAGTTAAATGCCGTTAACCCGGTTGATGTTGACAAGATCATCGCTAAAATGACCAAAGTTATTGATAACGCAGAATCACTCACTGGCGGCTTATCTCAAATAGTTGCAAAAGTTAATAGCGGCCAGGGGAGTATAGGCCGCCTATTGAACAGCGATAAGCTTTCAAAAGATTTGGAGGGAACCGTCAAACAGGCCCAAAACACGATGAAAAATGTGCATACGACGACGACTACGCTGAACACGGATTTAAAAGCCGCCCAAAGCAACTTTTTGTTAAAAGGGTTCTTCAAGAAAAAGAAGAAAAAAGAATTGCAGGATTCTATAAAGAAAGCACAGGCGGCAGCAGCAGGGACATCCCCGGCAACTACAACACCTCCTCCACCGGTTAAACAATAACGCCCTATAAAGGAAAACCCCTCCTGATTATCGGGAGGGGTTTTCCTTTTATCTTAATTCAGATATTGTGTGATCTCAGTGGATAACGGAGTAACCTTTGACCGGAACCGGTGTATGAGGTTTCCGTGTTCATCGATCAGGAACTTTTCAAAGTTCCATTTAATTTCTCCCGTAAAGTCAGGGTTTGGAGCTTCTGTTAAATATTTAAATAGCGGGTTTATATCATCTCCCTTAACACTTATCTTTTCGCTCAGCGGGAAAGTAACGCCATAATTTTTTTGACAGAACGTTTTGATCTCGGTGTTGGCGCCGGGTTCCTGTCCACCAAAGTTATTGGCAGGAAAGCCCACGATAACCAGTTTGTCTTTGTACAGATCAGCTAACTTCTGTAGCTCGGCATATTGAGGGGTAAACCCGCATTTGGAAGCCGTATTAACAACTAAAACCTTTTTCCCTTTGTATTGAGAAAGCGAAAACTTCTTTCCGTCGATAGTTTTCAATTTAAACTTATAAAGTGCGGGCTTGGGGGTAACCAGCGTAAGCGCTAGTATTAAAGCGAATATTTTCATGATTTTAAAGTTGGTTTCCGTAAATAAAAGGTTAAAAATAATTATTAAAAGCCTCTTTTATCCAAATAGAAATCCTCTTTTAATGTCATTTTTCTCTTGTCGGCAGGCTTTTTATCGCCATAGCCAAGCAAATGCAAGGCACCATGTATAATTACACGATGTAACTCATCAGTTTCGGTAGTATTAAATTTTTTAGCGTTTTCGCGGATACGTTCTACGGAGATAAAAATGTCGCCTGTAATAACCTGCTCCTGCGACGAATTATCAAAGGTTATGATATCGGTAAACGTGTCGTGATTTAGATATTGCTGGTTGATTTGCAACAGGTAACTATCCGAACAGAAAATATAATTGAGTTCTTGTAATTTAAAGCCTTCGGCCAGGATAGTTTGGATGATCCATTGCCGGGCTTGTTTTTTATGCTTTAACTTATAGGTAATGTCTTCTTCAAAAAAATTGATTGCGGGCATTATATCTTAAAGTGAAGCTCAACTTCGTTTCCTTTAGAATTAAATATGCATTGATCTGCCAGGTGTTTTATAATAAAAACACCTCTGCCGGTTAGGTTTTCCAGGTTTTCCGGGGCGGTTGGATCGGCTAAGTTGTTATAGTCAAAGCCATCGCCCTGGTCAGTAACTGTCCAAACAATGCGTTTGCCTTCTACATCGGCGTTTACAATAACTTTCTTTTCGGCAACTAATTTATTGCCGTGTACCATGCCGTTAATTACAGCTTCACTAAGGCATGTCATCATATTAGCAAAAGTATCTTCGCTAATGTTATGTTTATCGGCAATCTCTTCTATCAAATTTTCCAGCAATGTAATGCTTTCGTGCTTTGAAGGAAGTTGCAATGTGTACAACTCGCCGGTTTGAACATTTGATTGGTCCATGTCATTTAATATTGAGTAGATCAAAGTAAGATTTTATTTTTAATTTATAATAAAAATTTAACGAAGCCGGTATGGTCATTACCTGCTCGGTTTGTTTCTGTTTTAACTGCTGGTATTCCTGCAGTGCTTTTATGTATCCCGGAGGGGTGTCTTTTCCTGCGCGGCTTTCGCGTTGCTGGTCCTGTTCACGTTCCTGGTCCGCTTTTTCAGCTTCCAACAGGCGGCTTTTGATCTGTTCCTGCCTTTTAAGTGCTTCCGTTATTCTCCTGTTTACGAGATCGTGTTCAGTTTGTTCCATTTCTTTGGAAATATTATCCAGGTTACCAGAACAGCCAGCACCGTCTTTATTCTCGTCCAGGTTCAGTTGTTCCATCGCCTGTCTGATCATTTGTTGCTGACGCGCTAATTTAGCAAATTGTTCGCTCATATTTCCATTATTTCCACTCACACTTTTTCCACTATTTCCCTGTTTCTGCATTTGCTCGCGCGCCTTCTGCATATTTTGATTCAATTGCTGCTGCATTTTGGCTAACTGTGCAACACTTTGTTTCCCCTTGCCTTTACCGCTTTTTCCTTTGCCCATGGAGTTTTGCAGTTGGTCAAGCGCTTCGCTCAACATTAATGCCAAATTGTTCATCGAGGTCATCGCATATTGCTGGTTGCTGGTTGCTTCGGCAGTACGTCGCTCTCCAAGTTGATCAAGCGCCTGGTCTATATGGTCATTTATGGCCGCAATTTCCTTATTAACAGTCGATTGTATTTGAGGGATTCGCCGGCTTAGCGCATAAAGACTGTCTTCAGCAGTTTTCAGGTTATCTTTTATGTTTTTTTGATTCTCAGCCAATGTCCTGTAATTAGGATCTGCCGGATTGGTGCCTTTTAGCGTTTGCATTACTTTTTCCTGCTCAAACGAACTATTGACCAGGTTTTTTAACAGTTCACGCAGTTGCTGTTCATCCACCATATTTTGAGTTTCTTCGCCCTCCTGTTCCTTTTGCTTCATTTTTGCAGCCATTTGTTTCATTTGCTTTGAGGCTTGCTGCTGCGGCTTTGTGGCACTCGACGGGTTGTTTTTCTTCAATTCATCGGCACTTTTGTCCATTTGATCCTGAATTTCCCGCTCTTCTTGCTTAGGGTTTTCAAAATCCTGTTTGTGTTGTGCCTGCTCATTTGTTTTCTGCAGATCATCGAGCGATTTTTTTATATCCTGGAAGTTTTTATTTAGCTTATCCTGGTCCTTTTGCAATTGCTGTGCATCGGTACCCGCCTGCTTTGCCTGGTCGGCTAACTTTTGCTGATCGGTTGATAACTGGTTAAGCTGGTCGACATTTTGATTTAACTTTTGCTCAAATTCCAGTTTTTTGTACAGCTCCAGCATCCGGTCCAGTTCCTTTTTCAGCGACTTGTTGTCCATCTGCATCTTCGACAATCCTTCGCGGGTATCATCTTTTTGCTCCTGCTGCATCATTTCTTGTAATTTTTGGAGCATCTCCTGTGTTTTGGGATCCAGTACATCGCTGAGCAACTTTTCCATTTGTTGTTGCTTTTCAGTAAGCTCTTTATCCTGTTGCTGATTTTCCTGGCGGTTAAACAGGTTCTTTTTGTTATCTCCCTGTATCTCCTTTACCAGGTCATCCAATTCCCGCCGCTTTTGTAAAAGGTCTTCAATTTGCTTTTTCTCATCGAATGACAGCGTGTTCTTATTAAGTAATAATTGGTTAAGTTTTTGCGAATCATGTTCTATCTGCCCGGCAATCTTAATAGCCGATTGCATCTTTTGCTTTATCGCATCCGTGCCTGCATTTAACTGGTTGTTAAGTTCCATTACGTCAGGAACATGCAAAGTATGTTCAGCGGAGCGCACTTTTTTAGGGCCGTTAACGCCGTCGTTATCCGCAACCTCAAAAAAGTAAGTTACCTGGTCGCCGGGTTTTATGCCGAGGTCTTTTAGGTTCCAGTAATAAAAGAAATCGGCTTGTGGCTGGTTCAGGTCTGCTTTTACAGCCCTGGTAAATGTTCGCTTGCCGCCGTTATCGTCTTTAGCGCCGACAATATATTGAAAAGTTAAAGATGAAAACCCATGGTCGTCCTGTATCCGGCCGTCAAAATAAATGGCTTTCATACTTACCGAATCAGGCTTTTCATTAACCACGATGGTTGGCGGGTCATCGGCTATTACATTAACCCGGTAACTTGCAGAATCGCCGCGACTAACCAATGCATTCAACGGTGTTATTTTGTAGCTGGTGTTTTTGTATATCTTTTGGCGATGTTCAAAAATATCGGCTTTGTTCGGCTTAATCTTATTGGTAATGCCATTGATGTTAAATAGTAAACTATTGGCATTTTGCGTGTGAAACGACCAGTTAACCACGGTTCCCGCAGGGACGATGAGGTCCCCGGCATTGGATATGTTTTGGTTTGTTTTATGAAGATAAGCGGGATAATTTAATTCCACATCAAAATGAAGCAGGGCCGGGCGAAGGTTCACCTTTACTTCATAAGGCTGAGAAGTAAAACCGTTGCCGCTAAGCTTAAAACTGGTGTTTCGCTGTAAATTGGTAAACAAATAATGAAAGCGGTAAATATTGTCCTTATCCAGCTTAAAGCTGTTATTGGCAGTTTCTACAAACACGTCCGCCGGGAGCTGGTTGCCCTCTAACCTCAAATCAAGTTTAAAGTCGTCGCCCTGAACTACTGAGAGAGTTTTATTTTCAACAACAAAACTAAAAGGTGCAGCCGGGGCAAAATACTCGCCATGCCTCATTAATCTTTTGGTGCTTTCTGTTAATACCGATGGGGCAGCAAAGGCAATAACACAAATTATAGCAGCAGGGATGAGCGCCCATTTGATGTGCCTTGAGTTTTCTTTAATATTAATAGCCGCCGGAAACCTGACGGGTTTTAAAGCAATGATCTTTTGATCGATACTTGCTTCGATCAAAGCCCGATGCTGCTCATCTTCGGCGGCCAGTTTTTTAAGCTGAAGCGTGTTGAGCAATTTATCGTTAACGTCGCTAAAATGCTTGCCAATAATTTCGGCTGCCTGATCGTACGTTAACGAGTTGCCTAATTTAAACCGGGCGAGTACAGGGGGAATGATCAGCCAGCAAACCAGCAATATATTCAATACGATAAAAAAGTAGAAAAGAACCGTTCGGAAAAGAACGCTAAAATTTCCGAAGTATTCACTAACGGTTATAACTATATATGCTGAAAATAAACCTGCTCCTAAAAAGATCAGCCCCCGTAAAAACTTATTGAAATAGTATTTGCGGATGAAGACGTTGATCTTATCTATTAAAAGCGCATAGTTTTTAGTAGAATCCATATTTCACAATGCCAACACCATTAAACGGGGAATATACCGGTTGTTGTATACAGGGCATCAAGATAGAAAAAATATACTATAGGTTACAGTTGCCTTTTTTTAACTTTTAAATGATAATCCGGAAATAATAATCCTGTATATTTGTAAGGTAAACTTATTAGTTTGCCTTACTATAATGAACTCTATTGATGATTTTCCATTAGCTTCAGATTTACGGACCGCGATCACGCGGGTAATTAAAAAATTGCGCAGGGAATCACCAACAGGGTTACAGCTTTCACTTACCGAACGTTCAACTATGGCTTTGCTATATCAGCACAGCGCGCTGCTGCCAACAGAACTGGCCTCAATGGAGATGATCACTAACCAATCCATGTCGCAGGTGTTAAACCACCTTTCGGAATTAGGGTATTTAACACGTACCGCGTCGCAAACGGATAAAAGAAAAGTAAATATATCGCTGTCTGAACTAGGCGAAGCTACCTTGCAGCAATTGAGGCACGAGCGCGATGAGTGGCTGGCTAAAACCATTATTGAAACATGTACGCCGGCAGAGCAGGAGATACTTAAACAGGCCACAACCATCCTGGCAAAACTGGTGGATTTTAAATGAATATGATAATTAACACAAAGAGTAAATATTAATGACCCCTGATAATACACAACGATTTAGAACATTCCGGGCTTTTAAGAGCCGTAATTATAGCCTGTATTTTGCCGGGCAGTCCGTTTCATTGATCGGCACCTGGATGCAGAAGACCGCAGTAAGCTGGGTAATATACTCGCTTACCCACTCTACCTTTATGCTGGGGCTTACGCTTTTTGCAAGCCTTTTTCCTTCCTTTTTATTTTCACTGATAGGCGGTGTAGTATCAGACAGATACAACCGTTACCGGGTTTTGCTAACTACGCAGGTAGCATCGCTGATACAGGCGCTAGCCCTGGCCGTTTTAATATTGTTAAAACATTATGCTGTTTGGGAGATACTGAGCCTTAGCGTGGTATTGGGTATCATCAATGCTTTTGATGTGCCCGCCCGGCAATCGCTGGTATATGAAATGGTTGACGATAAAGACGACCTGCCAAATGCCCTTGCGCTAAACTCCTCTATGGTAAACCTTTCACGTATCATCGGTCCCGCTATAGCGGGAATAGTTTTAGAAAGCCTGGGCGATGGCGCCTGTTTTTTGCTGAATGCTTTAAGTTTTGTGGCAGTAATAGGATCGCTGTTGTTGATGAAACTGCCGAAATATATTAAAACGGTGCATAAAAAGAATGTGTTCGGCGAACTTAGCGAAGGCATGGCCTATATTAAACGGACGCCGTCTATAGCATTTTTGATCATTATGCTGGGGCTGGTAAGTTTGCTGGTGTTGCCTTACAATACGTTAATCCCATACTACGCAAAAGATGTTTTCAAAGGAACGGCCTCCACTTTCGGGGTTATCGACAGCTTTATTGGCCTTGGGGCGTTTTCATGTGCCATATTCCTGGCATCGCAAAAAACGGGGGCAAATCTCAAAAAGATATTATTTATTAATACAATGGTATTTGGTACCGGGCTTATCCTGTTTTCGCATGAAACAATTTATCCCCTGGCGCTGGTTTTTGCAGCAATTGCGGGTTTTGGTATGATGTCGCAAATTACTGTAGTAAATACGCTGATTCAAACCACCGTTGCCCCCGCCATGCGGGGCCGGGTGATCAGTTATTACGCCATGGCGTTTTTCGGGATGCAGCCATTAGGTGGCCTGTTAGTAGGTTCCATATCAAAATGGGTGGGCACGCAAAACACATTGTTAGGCCAGGGGATTGCTGCTTTGCTTATCGGGACGCTGCATTGGAGATATCTCCATAAAGAAAAATTGAAGCAACAGCAGGATCTGATTTTGAAAGAAGCACATCCTTTGCAGGCGATGTAAATATAACGGGGGGCTGTTGAATACTTAAATTATTCATTTCCTTGCTTCGGTATAATTCCTATATTCGATCAATCAAACCAACCAATTATGAAACCCGTTAAGTTTATTATACCCTTACTGCTTTGTGCAATTTTATTTGGATTTACAGCGTCCGTTAAAAAAAATCAATGGAAAACGCTGTTTAATGGTAAGGATCTCACCGGCTGGGATAGCTACCTGGCGCCTGATATGGATGACGCCGGCAAACCGATAACCAACCAGCCAATCGGGTTAAATAACGACCCTAATCATGTTTTTACCGTAGTAGATCAGGATGGTGAAAAGGTGATCCGCATATCCGGGCAAAATTGGGGGGCTATATCTACTACCGAGGCCTACGAAAACTATCACTTTCAACTGCAATTTAAATGGGGTGATTTAAAGTGGGGACAAAAAAAGGGTAAAAAGAAAGATAGCGGCTTGCTGTATAATTCCGTTGGTCCTTATGGTTTTGAATACGGATCGTGGATGCGGTCGCTGGAGTTTCAGATAGAAGAGGGCAATTGCGGCGATTTGTGGTGCGTAGGCGGTACGCTGAGCGATGTGCCTGTGACTACAAAATCCGATTCGGAATATCCACACCCAATTCGTCGTCGGCAATCAGAAGGT
>CAZZUU010000014.1:10487-12493 GCA_964657275.1 uncultured Mucilaginibacter sp.
GGAATATGTTTATAGCCCTAAAGGAACGCTGACCACTTTTTCGCAGAACGCGAAGGTTGGCCGGCACTGCATAAAACAAGGAGATGCCGAAAACCCATCGGGGCAATGGAACACACTTGATCTTTATTGCCACGGCGATACCAGCATACATGTAGTAAACGGCAAGGTGATGATGGTTTTATACCACGACAGGCAACCCGATATGCCGCTTAACAAGGGAAAAATTCAACTGCAGTCGGAAGGCGCGGAGGTGTTTTACCGTAAAATAAAGATACAACAGCTTGATAAGCTACCGGCTGAGTTGATTAAACAATAACCCATCATTTGCCTTTAAGTTCGCTGGCATTTATCTCGTAAACCTAAATTGTTTACTATGAAACAACTCCTTATTACGTTTTGGCTATTGCTTTCTTTTGCATTTTGCTTCGGTCAGTCATTTGAAGGTGAAGTTGTATATAGCAATACCTATAAAAGTAAAATGGAAAACATCACCGATCAGCAGCTTACCGCAATGATAGGCAACATTCAAAACTACTATATTAAAGGAGGCGACTACAAGTCTGAAACCAACGGGAACTTTTTCCTTTGGCAGTTATATATCAACAGCGAAAACAAACTTTATAACAAGCTGGCAAATTCGGACACATTAACCTGGTTTGATGGCTCAGCCAATAAGGATTCAGTAATCAGCATTGAGCTGCATAAAAATGCAACTGAGTTATTGGGATATAAATGTGACGAACTAGTGCTGAATTGCAAAAACGGTGTGCAAAAATACTACTTCACCTCAAAGCTGCCGGTTGATGGCAAACTATACGCCAACCATTTGTATGGTAATTGGTTTACATATATTTCAAAAGCCAACGCTATCCCTTTAAAGTTTGTAGTTGATAACGAACATTTTACATTGGAAGGCATTGCCACAGCAATTAAGCCGATTAAACTGGAGCCATCCTTTTTTACACTGCCCGTTGGGACTAAAACGCAGAAAGGCCCTGAGTAAAATTCCCCCATCTAAATTTATTGGTGATCATTACAAAACCAATTGTTTTTAATTAAAACTTATTTTATTTTTATACCACCCGCCTGGTTAATATCTTGATAATCAGATATGGGTTGGGTACTGGTTATTCATACTTTCCACCTACCATAAATGCAGTCGGCCTCAAATTCGAGCCGGAAAAATGGTGTGTTAGCTAATGGTATTTAATTAAAGTTAAACTTAAACACGCGATGACATGAAAAAGCAAATACTGGTTTTGTTGTTATTGATAATCCTGTTAATACCGGCAAAATTACATGCCCAGGCTCATTTGGGAATTACAGAAGCTGAGATTATAAACCTGCATCAGGATAAAACGTTTCAATCAGCCTACACCGATTCAGGGCAGCGATATATCTATACAACCATGCAGTATGGTATCTTTTACTACTATTTCGATGCGTCAACCCAGCTATCGGTTTATTGCATGCAAGTTCCGGGCACCATGGAGGACCTAAATTCCCAGGTAGCCATATATAACCAAAAATATGTGGCGACGTCAAAAAACTCCTGGACGGCCTATCTTGATGGTGGCGGGGTAATATATATAACTTTAAAATACGCCGATAATATTAAAGGGTACTATTTTTATTATTCACAGGCTGCTCAATAAATACCTCAAATAGTTAGTTTATTGTTGGCGGGAGCGACGAACCGAAAAATCCGGAGATTGTTTTTTCGATCAAATTTCAATTCTAATTATATATTTGTAGCTCCAAAATCGGGATGTAGCGTAGCCAGGTATCGCGCCAGCATGGGGTGCTGGAGGTCGGAAGTTCGAATCTTCTCATCCCGACTTTGTAAGTCGGAAGCCTTAAGTCGAAAGTCTTAAGGCTTTTTTAGGGGGTCATCGGGTCGCAGGGTCCTCTGCGAGAGACCCTGCGGGGACAGAAAGTTGAAAGCCCTGAGTCGAAAGTCTTAAGGCTTTTTTATGGGGTCATCGGTTCGCAGGGTCCTCTGCGAG
>CAZZUU010000014.1:12503-25520 GCA_964657275.1 uncultured Mucilaginibacter sp.
TCAACTTTTTGGGACGACATGCTTGAGTTTTTGCATCATTTGCATCAGGTTGCATCACAGAGGGGTGTTAACTCGGTGGTAATCAATCTTGGCTGCATCACCTGCGTCAACTGCATCATTTGCATCATGTATTTGTGATGCACTCTATTAATCATTCAACCCCTTCCCACCTAAAATCTGTGGTATATATTTTTCAACCCTTGCTTCCCGTGTTGCAGATTGTTTGGGTGCCGAAAAGTGCAGCAGGTAGCCGCGCTGCCGCCCCGGTGTCAAAGCCTCAAAGGCGGTTTTCAAAGCCGGTATCTTATCCAGTTTACTTTGAAATTCGGGGGCTACCTTAAACTCCTCCGGCTTTTTGAAGTCCACCTTCAATCCCACTTTTTCAACTTCAATGGCCTGGTGAATGTACGACTTCAGCCCAGGCTCCAGGTCAAGTATTTCTGACAAACCGGTAAACCTGATCTGCCGTGCCGACTGTACATTTTCGGTTTGCTGTATGAGGATGCCATTAGGATCATTTAACAATGCGCCTTTAAAAAACAAAAGCGCGCAGTATTCTTTAAATGTATGTATTAAAACAATGTTGCTTTTTTCAAATAAATAACAAGGGCAACCCCATTTTAATTCTTCGGTCAGCTCATAACCGATACCTGCCGCGTCAAGCGCGATCACACGTAGCCGCTCCACTTCTTGCTGCCATTTTTTTTCCTTGTTGAAAAAGAAATCAACCTTCGGGTTCATTGAGCTCATAATGATCGTGTTTTGTTAGATTTTTGCTTTTGCGTCGTCTTTTGCGACGAAACCATCATAAAAACGGCCGGTGCCTTTTGCATCGAGTCTGCCAACGACTGCCGCTACTGAGTTTTTACTCAGTTCCAGATTCGGTTTTAAGCGGTAGTGCTCTTTTGCTCCTATTGGAAGGTTTGTTTGGCTTTCCTGATCTGAGTTTGCTATTTTTATTAAAAGTTCAGCAAAAGATCTTAACCCTTCAGGGTCGCCGTGAATTAATACTTCCCGCCATTTCTCTGTTTGACCTTCGAACTCATCCTCGCAATCGGCAATATCAATGTCCAGATTACCTTTAATTTCGCCTCCGCGCCATTTAAATTTTCCCATTGTAAAAGTTTATTTATTACGAACTAACTGGATCTTTCTATCCGCCGGCCTCAAATACCACGATAATACCGTAAAAACGGCTAATACAACAGGGGCAACTATTTGCACATGGATATCATTACTGGCAATATGCGAAACCACAGCGCCTGTCATGGTAAAAAATAGTCCCGCATACGCCCATTCCTTCAACAATGGAAATTTCGGGATCAATATCGCAATTATGCCCAACACTTTCCAAACGCCGATAAGCGAAATAAAATAGGTGGGATACCCCAGAGGCTTAAAACCCTGCACCACGCCTTTTACCTGTACCGCCTGCGCCAACCCGCCCGAAAAAATACAAAAGGATAATATACCGGTAATTATCCAATACCAAATTAGCTTTCTTTTTTCCATTTTAATTATTTTAAAGTAGTTAAAGTTTCCTGCAGCCGGTTGTGTGCCATATTTAAACCCCGGGCGAAAGGCAGTTTCAATAACTGGTCCCTTTTCGCGACTGATTCATATATCACGTGCATGTTGAGTTTGCTGGTGTGTTCGGTAAGCGGTTCGAAATCCAATAACTCCAGTTGTACGCCGAAAGGGGCATTATCCATTTCAAATGTCCGTACAATTTTACGGTTCGGGCTAAACTCGTGAATGGTGCCGCTGGCGCTGAATACTACATTCCCGTTAGGCTCTGATGTTTCAAAGCGGTAACCACCGTGCTGCTTGTTTTCGAGTTTGATAACCTTTGTCCCCATCCATTGTTCAACAATATCGGCATCTGCGTAAGCCTTAAAAAGCAGCTCCAGCGGCAAATCAAACTCCCTGGTTATCACTAATTCCTGTTTGCCTTCTTCAGCATTGACCTTTGTTTTTCGTTCCATAATATTTCATTTAAATAACACGAATGCCACGAATCTTTTCGAATTACAAGAACATCAAAAATCAATTCGTGCAATTCGTAATTTAATTCGTGCAATTAGTGCAGATTCTTTGCTTTCATTATACTTTCCAGTTTGTTAAAGCGGTCGTCCCACATATTGCGGAACGGTTCAATAAAGTCGGCTACTTCCTTCATTTTTTTTGCGTTGATCTGGTAGTAAATTTCCCGCCCGTTTTGTTTTTGTTCGAGCAACTCACACTCAGTTAGTATCTGCAGATGTTTTGAAACGGTAGGCCGTGCGGTGTCGAATTTCGAGGCTATTGCACCGGCTGTCATTGACTGTAGCGCCACCAGCATAAGTATGGCCCTTCTGGTTGGGTCGGCTATAGCCTGAAATACATCTCGTCTTAAATTCATTATGTAGCTATTTGACTACAAATATATACGTAGTTATTTAACTACGCAATTATTTTTTAAAAAATATTTTATTTCGGTTGAACGATAGGTCTACATCCTTTCAATACAGCGCGGGTTATTTCTTTTTCCTAACTGCGATTTGCTCGGCCACCCATCTAACAACATCATTGGCTGCGTTAAAATTTTGGTATTGGGCAGGCAGCTTAATTCCATCAGTATATTCGTTATAAAACCAGGGGTCTCCTACAGCGAAAACCGCCCCTTTGCCGTAATGCGCTATAGCAACAATGATATCACTTTTCTCGTTGACGAGGGCAGCCATAGCAGGCGCGGTAATACTAAACGTGCTGATCTCTTTCAGATAAACTTTGTTCGCAGTTTTAAACAAGCTGTTGTTGGGTGCGATGTTTATGGCACCCTGTTCAAATTGCCTTCCGGTTACGTGATTAATGCTGTTCTCATTAAAATGTATCCCGAATTTTGCCATCAGTTGATTTAAATGTACAAACTCCGCATTACCGGTATCGTTATTTAAAACCACCAGTATTCCTCCATTTTTCACCCAGTCGGCAATAGCTTTAATATGCTGGGGCAGGATATATTTGGTTTTCGGGTTTTCTTTGGGGATGTCCGGGTCAACAATTATATACACCGAAGCTTTGTGCAGGTTGGCGGAGTCCGGGGCGTTGTATAAGGTTTTGGTCTTAAAACCATAATTATTAAAAACATGGCCGAAGGTTGAAAACCCGTTATTGTCCCATTCTTCCCACTTATAGTGAAAAGGGATTACTTTGCCGGTTAAATCTGCTTTGCGTTCATCGTTAAAATAACTGTCGAGGAGCGCCGTCTTACCACTTCCGGCATTAAGGTGAGCCAGTTTTTCTATCTCAACACTTGCCAGGATAAATGAACCAACTCCTTTAGGTTCGTTAACTATCTGTTTTTGACTTGTATAATATTGATAACTGCCATCACGGTAAGGGTTGCCTCCCAATCCAACTGCGCCGCATGTGCCTGTTAAATTCACCCCGCCGTCGTTATCGGTTTTAACAAATTCTTTAATTATGCCTTGATAACCCTTTTCGGCAGCAGCAAGATATTTAGTGGGCAGGTAACCCAGCCTTACCGCTTTTGCTAAAGCATATACAAACATGCAGGATGCCGATGCCTCGGGATAATCGTCTTTTTGATTGGCTTTATCCAAAACCTGGTGCCACAACCCCGAGCTTTTGGCCTGGCAGGTCTGCACCGCAATGGCCAGGCGATTTAAGATCGCTATGAGCTCCTTCTTCTTAGGCTGATCGTCCGGAAACTGTTCCAGTGCGTCAACCAATCCCATCATGTACCAGCCATCTGCCCTGCCCCAAAAATTTGCCGATAAGCCGGTTTTGGGATCGGCCCAGCGTTCTTTTTTGCTTTGATCCCAGGCATGGTATAAAAGGCCCGTTTTACGATCGCGGGTGTGTTTTTCGATAAGGATAAATTGGCTGGCGATATCGTCAAAGTCACTTTCTTCATGAAACGTCGCCGCATATTCGGCATAAAAGGGCTCGGCCATATAAAGGCCATCCAGCCACATCTGATCAGGGTATTTTTTTTTATGCCAGAAACCCCCTTCGGCGATGCGCGGCTGCGCGGCAATTTGAGCACGAAGTAATTTCGTCGCCTTATAGTATTTCGGTGAATTTAAAACCCGGGTAAGCATCAGCAAGCTGGTGCCGGGTTGTATGTTATCCAAACTAAAATCTTCCTGCATGTAGCTGTTGATTGAGCCGTCATCTTTCACATACCGATCGAGATTATGTTTGATGTAATTAAAATAATCAACATCGGTAGTTTGCCGCCAAACCTCTTCGATGCCTCTCAGAACCACCCCCTGATCATAAGACCATTTCCCGCCGGGCAATGAGTCCTTCCACATTTTCATCGCTGTTGCAGCCATGCGCTGCGACCACGGCCGATCCTGCGCTTTTAACATTAATGCGCACGTTAACAGCGCGAACAGAATTAATGATCTTTTCATTTATAGCTGATTAATTATATTAACCCAACTAAAGCTCCCTGATCCATATATTTCGAAAGCTAACCGGGTTATGATGGTCCTGTAGGGCGAGCGGAAGCTTTGCCGCATGCTTTTCATATTTGGGCACGCCTATAAAAATCATCGGCCCCCATAGCTCTACATTATTTTGCACCAGCACGCCATTTTGTATAACGGTCATTCGCGCGGCTGATTTTAGGCCGCCATCATCATAAAAAACAGGCGCGGTAAAAAAGATGTCATAAATCTGCCATTCTCCCGGCGGGCGACAAACGTTTACCAGGGGCATGTGCTGTTTATATATACTGGCCGCCTGCCCGTTTGAATAGGTTGGATTGTTATAAGAATCGAGCACCTGTAACTCATAAAGGCCCATTAAAAAAACGCCGCTGTTGCCCCGGCCCTGTCCGTCACCGCTAACCACAGCCGGGGTGCGCCATTCAATGTGCAGCTGGCAGTCGCCAAAAGCCTGTTTGGTTTGTATATCGCCCGAAAAGGGGTTAACCGTCAAGCAGCCATCGGCTACTTTCCAGGTTGATGGTTTTCCATCCCGATGTACCCAGCCCGAACCATCAGTGCCGTCGAATAATACGATCGCATCCGAGGGCGCCTCTGTAGATGTTTTGCCCGGCGTTACAACTCTTGGCACCGGTGTCCATATTTCTGTTAGTTTTGGGTCGCCTACATGCTGCGTCTGCGCAAAAATGGGACCTGCGCCGATAAGTCCTATGGCAATCGTTCCGATTATCTTCTTCATTTTCAGGATTTAATTATGGAAGTTTAAATATAAAATTAAAGCTGCCGGAGCATTACATTTTTATAGTATATCTCCGAATACTCCGATTGCAGCAACAGCCGGCCTTCAGTAACGCTCACGTTATCTCCGTAATTAACGACCACGCCGTTAACTATTTGCACGCACCTGCCGTTGTATGATATTACTTCAACCGTGTTCCATTCGCCGTAAGGCTTTTCGTTATCTTTCTTTTTAACGATTTGGGTATGGTTTGACGGCTTGTTTATTTTCCCGTCGACAGTGATGGTGCTGTTGCCGATCATCCAGAAGTCGCCCACATCACCTTCCTGTATCTGGCATTCTACCGATTGCGGCCATATCGTGTCCCTTTCGGTACTTGGGCTATTATATAAAAGCCCGCCGTCGCGTTTGTTTTTTTCGCGCGGGGGCCATTTGGTAACGCCCCATTTAAAATCAACCTTTACATAAAAATTCTTATAGCTTTTATCGGTCATGGCGTAACCAAGCGTTTTGCCGATCACATGCAATGCCCCATCTTCGATCCTGAAGTTTTTATCGGGATCAACATTTACGCCTATTTTATTTAAATAGGTATGCCAGCCTATCAGGTCCTTGCCGTTAAACAGCGTAGTAAATTTATCATCGGTAACCGGTTTAATGTTTTTAACCAGGAACACATAGTCGTTATAGTCACCATTTTTAGCTTCCTCGTAACATACCAGGTAGGTATTTGGTAAAAGTGTGCCGTCTTTACTTTTAACCGGGTAAATGCGGGTAGCGCGAACGGCGTTGGTTGGGTAAAGCGCCATGTTCCAAACATCTTCCGAAAAAGCTGTATGTGTTGGCCCGGTTGCATAAAAACCAAATTCATTATCTCCGGGATCAATCCAACTGCTGCCTGATGCAATTGCGGGGAACAAGGTTTGATGTTCGGGATATTCGCCCCGTTTTGCGAGGATACCGGCCTGGTGTTTCTCCGGTCCTTCATTTGTATTAATATAGAACCCAAACGGCAGTTCAAAATCAGGCGAATAACGGGCAACAGGCAATATCTGTATCATCCCTTTTCCTGCTTTTTTGAAAAGCCCGGCGTTGATCTCATCGCCCAATAATTCAGGCCGGGTGTGATTGGCCAGCCCGGGCCAGCCTACATTTATACTATAGCCCAAAGCATCTACAACCCGCGATAGCGGCGGCTCGTTCTCGCCTTCGAGACCTTTTGTCGAAAGGCCGGTAAGCATTATAGAAGCAATTTTTTTGCCGCCGGTGCCCCGGATCAGCAGGGCAGCGCGAATAATGCCAACCGAATCCGGCGATGGCGAAAACGCTATAACAACTTTTTGATTTTTACCTCCAGAAACAGAAAGTATTTTGAAGTGGGCCTTACCGGCGCCGTCCAGTTTTACACCATTGGCTTTTATAACTCCGTTTTTCGTAGCCAGCGTTAGCGTGTCAGGCTTTGAGGTTGTTCCTTTAATTGCAGAAAAAACAACGCCTTGTTTTTTTGCGACAGATAGCGACTGTCCGCTGGCTTGTACTACAAAAAAGAGGCATGGGAGTAAGAACAAATAGTTTAGCCGTGTTTTTATGATCAAAAACACCTTAAGATTTTTCATGATTTTATCGGTTTAATTCGGTTTATATGCGTTTTTAAAGGTATCATATGACTACCTATCTAATTTTATTTGGCAAATGGCTGGTCTTTAGCTACTACAATCTTACCGTCGGCAGCAAAATCTATCTTCACCAGCCCCGGCTTTTCCCGCCACGGCGATTGGTTATCATTACCAAAATAGCTGCACCACCAATTACCCATTTTGTCTTTAAAAAATCCGGTGCCACCGCCACAGGGAACGGTTTCGTGCCGATCATGATAAGGGCCGTAAATGTTATCGGAAATAGCCATGCAGCTCGAATACCTGCCCTCGTAATCATCGGCACCACCAAAATAATATTTACCATTAGCCTTAAACAAAACGGCGCCTTCAAAACCCATATCACTGAACCCTCGGGCCGGGCACCTCGAAGAATGGTGTGTAGGATCAAGATCCGGGTTAGACAAAACCACCGCGTGTACAGGTTCGGCAAAATCGCTCAGGTCATCCTTCATCCTTGTAATACTTCTGGCACCGGCCCATGCGAAATAAACTTTGCCGTCATCATCCTGGAAAAGTGTTGGGTCTATCCCGCCTACAAACGGCTTATCCGGGTTAACTGTGGCATGTACATAAGGGCCTTCAGGTTTGCCTGTGGTGCTTTTAAGGATAGATATACCACCCGGCGGCATGCTCAGGCAGATAAAATAATTGCCTTTTATATAATGTATTTCTGGCGCCCAAAGTGCGCGTGCAGGTTTATCATGAAGGTTTTGCCACTTTTTTTCCCATGTGCCATCCTTTTCTATGCTCCAAACAAGGCCCACATAGATCCATTTTTTCAGGTCGCGTGATTTCCAGAGCTCAAGCCCTGCGGCATACGCCCAGATATTATCGCCGGATGAACCTGTCATGTAATAATAGCCATCGCCCCCCAAACATATTTGCGTGTCGCGCAGGTGCAGTTCAAGCAGCGGTTTTATAGGCGGGATCAAACCATCTCTAACCGCTGAGCCTGATGTATAAAACGCATCCATCTTACCCCATCTCGGATCTGCGGGATATTCTCCGCTGTAAATCACCCCGGTCGAGCCGCTGCGCCAGCCGCCATGGCCATCGCCTATTACCGGTTTGCCCGGCCCGCTGATACTGTCGCAGCTTGTTTTTATAGCCTGTATTTGTTTGGGTGTGAAATTGGCAGGGCCTTGCGAAAAGGTTTTATTAACCCCTATGGTTATAAGCAGAAGAAAGGCGATGATAGTTTTGTTTTTCACGCAGGTTATTTACTTTAAAATAGTTTTGATGGCTGATCCATCTATAATCGGCGTCTGAAATTATATAATCAAATTAATAAATGCTATCCTGCACCATGCTGTTTAACTGGGTTATTGTTAATTTAAGTCGAGCGATGTCACCAAATTATAGCGATATCAGCGGATCAAACGCCGTACATGACAGTACATGATAGCCGTTAAACTTCCCTTTCATACATTTATCAGCATCAATTATAAATTATTGTAGTATTGCTGCTATTTCGCAATTTGTTTACCGCTATTGCGGATTAGAAAGTCAATATTACAGCCTGTATTTTACCAGATAAATCCCTGTGGCGTTATGCAACGTATTGCTTTTAAAATGAAATTGTTCCCCGGAAATGCCGACGAATATAAAAAGAGGCATGATGAAATTTGGCCCGAGCTTTCGGCATTATTGAAATCGACCGGCATTGCCGAGTATTCCATTTTCCTTGACGAAGAAACCAACACGCTATTTGGCTTTTTAAAGGCCGAAGACGCGGCATTGCTGGACAAACTTCCGTTTAATCCGATCATGCAATCGTGGTGGAACTATATGGGCGATATTATGGAGAGCAATCCCGATCGTTCGCCGGTAAGCATACCGCTGCAGGAAGTTTTTTATCTGGCTTAACCATGCTGCGGAAAAAAAACAAGCCCTTTTCCGTATCCAGGCAAATACTATTTACCTCGCTTCTATTTCTTTTTATCGGCAATAACAAGGGCTATGGGCAACCTGTAACCTATTGGCACGGGATACCACGGGAGTTAAGATACCATCCCGAAGGCGGCGACTTTGTGATACACAATGGCAATCGCCGGTTCAACCGCGCGCTTTACGGAACAAATACTGCATTTAGGGTAGAGGCCGGCGACTTGCCCGAATTTGCTTTATACCTGCCGGGCATGGGCGGCAATCTCAAATTCGGGCTTATTAACGGCTGTAAAAGCAAATGGCTTATCAATGCATCTTCCATTGAGGCGCGTTATCGCCCGGGAAGTATGATATATGTAGTAAAAGACACACTGCTCGGCAAAGGAAGCCTGGTTATACAGGTGCTTGCAGGCGCCACGAGCGAAAGCCTCATTGTTAAAATGAGGTTGAAAAACATAAGCCCGCGCGTAAAGTTGTTTTGGGCCTACGGTGGGGCAAACGGCAAAAAGTTTTCCCGGGATGGCGATATCGGTGCCGACCCAGAATCATCTTTTTACCTGCAGCCTGATTACTGTAAGGGCAACACCTACAAAATAGACAAAACGTCGTTCTCGCTCGCCTTTAACGGCAAAAGCATAAGCGAAGCGGGCAGGTATGAAATTGACCAAACCGGGAAAGGCGTTAATAAAGGCGAAGTAGTTACAACAAATACCATTTACGGGGCCTTCCCAAATTCAAAGCAATTGCACCTGGCTGATGCCGGCTTACAGGGCTCTCCTTCACAAATGCTTGAATCGGTAGCGGGCGACAAACCGGCTATCGTAGGTGTTTTAGAAAATAATAAGACCGGGGCATTGTATTGGGCATTACAAAATAACCAGCCAATTGTAAATAGCTGTGTCCCAAAGTTATTTAACGAAGCAGAAGCCAAACGCAGGCAGTTGGCCTCGCGTGTGCAAGTTAAAACCCCGGATCCATATATTAACACCTTAGGGGGTGCATTAAGCATAGCCGCTGATGGTATTTGGGAAAGCCCGTCGTACCTGCACGGAGCGGTGGCCTGGCGTATGCGGCTTAATGCCTGGCGCGGTCCTTATGTGGCAGACCCGTTGGGCTGGCACGATCGGGCATGGTCACATTTTAGCAGTTATGCCTTGTCACAAATAACCAGTCCGGATGAAGGGCCGGTTGTAGCCGATACGGCTCTGCACCTGGCACGGCAGCAGGAAAAACTGGGAACGGCCATGTTCAGCAGCGGATACATCAGCCGTAATCCAGGGGGTGACATCAGGCCGCACCATTATGATATGAACCTCGTTTACATCGATGCCTTACTCAACCATTTTAAATGGACAGGGAACCTTGATGAGGTAAAAAAAATGTGGCCGGTTTTGAAACGCCACCTCGCCTGGGAAAAACGAAACTTTGATGCCGACGGCGATGGCCTGTATGATGCTTATTGCGCTATATGGGCCAGCGATGCGCTGCAATATAGCGGGGGCGGCGTTACCCATTCGTCGGCATATAATTATCGAGCAAATAAGCTGGCAGCGGATATCGCTGCGAGGATCGGCGAAGACCCAGCCCCGTACCGCGGTGAGGCAGCAAAAATATTAGACGCTATAAACAAATCGCTTTGGATGCCAGGAACGGGCAGTTACGCAGAGTACAAGGATCTTTTAGGTTTACAGCTATTGCATCCGTCGGCCGGGTTGTGGACCATTTATCATACAATAGATTCAAATGTTCCCGATGCTTTCCAGGCGTACCAGGCGCTTAGATATATTGATACCCAAATTCCGCACATCCCGGTTTTGGCAAAGGGATTATCCGGGAATTATTATTTGCCGTCAACCACCAACTGGCTTCCTTACGATTGGTCGTTAAACAACGTAGTAATGGCCGAAAGTCTGCACACCTCGTTGGCATACTGGCAGGCCAACAGGAAAGATGACGCGTTTGTACTCTGGAAAAGCGCTTTGTTAGAGAGTATGTACCTCGGCGCAAGCCCCGGTAATTTTCAGCAGATCTCTTTTTATGATGCGCACAGGGGGGAATTATACCGCGACTTTGCCGATCCCATCGGCATGGCTGCCCGTTCGCTTGTGGAAGGCTTATTCGGCATAAGGCCAGATGCTCTTTCGGATACTTTAACTATTAAACCCGGCTTACCATCTGACTGGAAATTTGCCTCGTTGGTTGTTCCTGATATAAAATTTAATTTTCAACGGAACGATAACATTGATAGTTATACCATTCGCCCATCGTTTCAAAAAAGCATGAACCTCCGGTTCGAAGTAAATGCAATGGCAGCTTCAGTCAGCCAAATTACCGTAAACGGAAGGTCGGCTAAGTGGGTATATCTCTACAACGCAGTAGGATCGCCGGTTCTTCAAATCACTGCAGGTAAACTACCCGTTTATAAAATAAAAATTGTGTGGCAGGGCGCCAAACCCGAAGTATCGTTACCGGGGGAATTGCTTCCATCCGGAAGTAGCTTTACTCACAAGTTTAAAATAGCCACACCACTCCGCATATTTGATCCCCAGCAAGTATTGACAAATCCAACTATAGCGGGGAATCTTGTAAGCGGATCGGTAAACACAGTATTTGGCGATCACACCATATTTGTAAAGTTGAAACAAGGGCTATGTACCTGGTGGCAACCGTTAAATCTAAAAATAGTAAAACCGTTAGAAGTGCTTGCAGCTATAAATCAAAAGGACAGCACGCTACGCTTCAAGATTAAAAATAACAGCCCAACACCCGATATTTCACTCATTGTAAACCCCGAGCTGAAAAACCCTTACAGCAAAAATCTGACGTTAAGCCCGGGCAACACATCTGATGATGTGATGGTTTCGTCGCAATATTTATTGCCAGGTTCTAATCATATCCGCCTTAAAAACGGGGAGACTGTTATCGATACCAACATTATCAATTGGAAGGTTACAGCCCTCGCAAAAACAAAGTTTGAAACAGTTGATCTGACTTCCTATTTTAATGACAAACTCACCAACATCTTTAAAAATAAGTACCTGTCGCCGCGGCCAAAATCGCCAACACTTCAGTTGCCGTGGCAGGGCATTGGTAACTGGGCCTATCCGCTTATCACCGCTAATATTGATGACAGCGGCTTAAAGAAAGCAGCAGGTAAAAAACATATTTTTGAGTTGCCTCAGCATATCCCATTGGCTACGTCAAATGAGGATGATAACAATATTGTTTTTACGTCTCAGTGGGATAATTATCCGCGCGGTTCTATGGTGCCGGTAACAGGCCGGGCATCGCACGTTTATTTATTAATGGCAGGTTCAACAAACCCTATGCAGAGCCGGATAACCAATGCGGAAATAATAGTTACTTACCAGGATGGATCTCAAACTTGCCTGCCAATTAAAAACCCTGAAAACTGGTGGCCCATTGAGCAGGATGATGATAACGATGGATACGCATTTAATACCGGCGCCGCCAGACCCCTGCGGATATATTTAAAATCCGGCATAGCCCCATTAAGTTTTGATAATTACACTACTATTAAGGGCTACAGCAATAAAGCAATAGACGGGGGTGCGGCAACAGTTTTGGACATGCCGCTTGATACTACTAAACAGCTTAAAAGCTTGCAGCTAAAAACGCTGGCAAATGATGTGGTAATTGGATTAATGAGCATTACCCTTGTGCGGGAGTGAAAATTTGGAATAAAGAAACCAGGTTTGCGTTACTGAATTGTTACAAAGCCCGCGGATGTTTTCAGGACAGAACAGGATGCTGTTTGCGGGGTCATCGGCTAATTTAGCCCTATATCATTCGGTTTTAACCGGGCTCTTTTATAACCTATATTTTAAATTGCATTGCTGATGTTTCGATACGCCAA
Source organism: uncultured Mucilaginibacter sp. (assembly GCA_964657275.1). GTDB lineage: Bacteria > Bacteroidota > Bacteroidia > Sphingobacteriales > Sphingobacteriaceae > Mucilaginibacter. Next base: position 25,125 of record CAZZUU010000014.1, read on the forward strand.
AACGGTATTGTCTTTTTTGCTGGTTATGGGTTGGTTTTTTATGCCGTTGGCGGCACGCGCCCAAACCGGGAAAACGCACTTTAGATTTAATTTCGGAGCGGGTAACGCCAAAGATGGTCGCTTAAAGGTAACGCCCGAAACGATATTTAATGATACCACCGGCTTTGGGTTTGATTTCGGCTCGAAAGTCTCGTCAGTTGTGCGCTATAAAAACAAGCCGAACGGCGCATACATCACCGGCGATCAACCATTCTATTTTTCGGTAAATGTGCCCGAGGGCAATTATAAGGTTACGGTAACTTTGGGCGATGTTAAAGGACGAAGCCTAACAACCATACGAGCCGAATCGCGCAGGTTGATGCTGGAAAAAATAGAAACGGCGCCCGGACAAATAAA
>CAZZUU010000015.1:0-25044 GCA_964657275.1 uncultured Mucilaginibacter sp.
TCAACTAATCTCTAATCTCCAGCCACTAACCTCTACTGTCCGGATCGTCATCGACCGTATCTCTAAAAATGAAGAGGATGAAACCGTAAGCCGCCTGGGCGACTCGGTGCAGACCGCCTTTTTTGAGGGTAAGGGCGATTGCTATGTGCGATTCCTGGACGGTGACAAAGAGCAGGAACGCTTTTTTTGCGACCGGTTTGAGCTGGATGGGATCCGCTTTGAAGAGCCTACGCCAAACTTTTTCAGTTTTAACAATCCTTACGGTGCTTGTAAACGTTGCGAAGGCTATGGCAAGGTGATAGGTATTGACGAGGACCTGGTTATTCCCGACAAAAGCAAAAGTATTTATGAAGGCGCAATAGCGCCATGGCGCGGTGAAAAAATGCGCGAGTGGAACGATGTGCTGGTAAAAAATGCGCTGAAGTTTGATTTTCCGATACATCGCCAATATAACCAGCTTACCGAACAGCAGCAAAAACTGTTGTGGACGGGCAATAAATATTTTAGCGGCCTTGATGCCTTTTTTAAGGAAATGGAGGAGCAAACCTACAAGATACAGTACCGGGTGTTGTTGTCGCGCTACCGGGGGAAAACCACCTGTCCGGAATGTAAAGGCAGCCGGTTGAGGCAGGATGCATCGTACGTCAAAATAAACGGCAAATCCATCACCGATGTAGTTTTAATGGCGTTGGATAAAGCTCTTGAGTTTTTTACCGCTATCGAACTTAACGACACCGACCGCAAAATAGGTAAACGCCTGCTGATGGAAATCACCAACCGGCTATTGTTCCTGAATGATGTGGGGTTGAGTTATTTAACGCTGAACCGTTTATCAAATACCCTTTCGGGAGGAGAATCGCAGCGTATAAACCTGGCAACATCATTAGGCAGTAGCCTGGTGGGTTCTGTTTATGTACTGGATGAACCAAGTATCGGGCTGCACCCCCGCGACACGCAACGATTAATTGGTGTGCTAAGATCGCTGCGGGATGTTGGCAATACGGTACTGGTAGTTGAGCACGAAGAAGAAATTATGAAGGCCGCCGATCATATTATTGATATAGGCCCTGAAGCGGGTACGCATGGCGGCAACCTGATGTTCTCAGGCACCTATGAGGACATTATTAAAGATGACAACAGCCTTACCGGCCGCTACCTGAGCGGCAAAGAGGAAATTACCATACCAGCAAGCCGCCGAAAATGGAATGACTTTATTGAGATAAAAGGCGCGCGGGAGAATAACCTGAAACATGTAAGCGCCAAATTCCCGTTGGGCGTACTTACGGTGGTAACCGGCGTTTCGGGCTCAGGTAAAACAAGTTTGGTAAAACGGATACTGGCGCCGGCACTGCAAAAAACGCTGGGTAATTATTCGGGTGAGCAAACCGGATCATACGACAGTATTGAAGGCGATTATCAAAAAATTGAGCAGGTTGAAATGGTCGATCAAAACCCGATTGGCCGTTCATCACGATCAAACCCGGTAACTTATGTAAAGGCCTGGGATGAGATCCGTAACCTGTATGCCTCGCAGGCTGTATCAAAAGCTGCCGGGTTAAAGCCTTCGGCGTTTTCATTTAATGTAGAGGGCGGCCGTTGTGACGTTTGCCAGGGCGAGGGTGAGGTAAAGATAGAGATGCAGTTTATGGCCGATATATTTTTAACCTGTGAAACCTGTGGCGGCAAACGTTTTAAACAGCACATTCTTGATGTTACTTACCAGGATAAAAACGTAGCCGATGTATTGGGCATGACCATTGACGAGGCCCTTGAATTTTTTGCCCGCGAGCCAAAGATCATCAGCAAAATAAAACCGCTGGTTGACGTTGGTTTGGGTTATGTGCAATTGGGCCAATCATCAAATACCCTATCAGGAGGGGAGGCGCAGCGTATAAAACTGGCATCTTTCCTGGTTAAAGGGAATAACACGCATAAAACGCTCTTTATTTTTGATGAGCCGACTACCGGATTGCACTTTGCCGATATTAAAAAGCTGCTTAAATCGTTCGACGCACTGCTTGATCACGGCAATACCATCATTGTTATTGAACACAATATGGATGTGATAAAATGTGCCGACTGGGTGATTGACATCGGCCCTGAAGGTGGCGACAATGGCGGGAAAGTTGTTTTTGAGGGCCTGCCGGAAAACCTGATCAAAGAAAAAGATTCTTACACCGGTAAGTTTTTAAAGGAGCGGTTTGAGGTGACAGTGTAGGCGTTGGAGAGATTTACGAAGTTTTAGAAACTTCGTAAATCTTTACTCCTCAACAAAAAAGCCCCTCCCCGTTACGGGAAGAGGCCACTGGTTTAATCAAAAAAAAGGTCACCCTGCGGTGACTGCGCCTGTAAGCAGATCCACCAAATAAGTAACACTTGATCCCTGTATGGTTACGCTGGCCTGGTGGTTGGCTAAAAATAAGATGGTTCCCTGCAAATTCAATAGGGTGCCATTGGGATTGTTTGCGTTTCTGCTGGTTACCACCATGTTAAAGGATGCCGAACCGGCAGTTATATCAGGCGAACTCCCGGTAATATCAAGTTTAACACCGTTTAAAACATACGTTGCTATAGTATGCAGGGTGTTATCATTAGCAGGCTGCCCATTCACCAAATACGACGGGCCAAAAGTTGTAGATGAAATATCAGTAGCAATACCTCCGGTCATCGTAACCACTTTATAGGTTATATCGGTAGCTTTTACGGTGTAGTTTTGACTAACATCATAAAAGTAGTCGGCTACTTTAGAGCCTGTCACCGAATTTACCACGCTATCTTTTTCGATATAGCCATAGGGCCTTTTATTATCGCACAGATAGGTGAATTTAAATTTGTGGAAAATATATTCGGCTGAGTCGCCGGGCATAACATTGTTGGTGTATGTTGAATCGATGTTTGTGCCGCACAAAGGACTGGTACCGCCGGTAGAAAAAACTACAGGGCCCCGGTGTGTAAAGCTAACGCTCGACGGCCCCTGGATATTGGTTGTATTCATTTTGCCGGAATAGTTGCCGCTAAACGATTTCATGAAATTTAGCGCTATCTGGCCACTCAACGCACTATAGTCTATCTGTGTTTGTGAAGTTTGCTGCGGAGCCTTTATGTCAGATTTTTTACAGGAAGTATATAAAAGTAAAATACCTGTTAAAATTATCAGCGCACGTGTCAAATTTGTTTTCATCCTCTACCAGGTTAATGTATTAATTGATAATTAATGGTATGGATGCAAATTACATTCCACAATATAAATTAACCTTTAGGAATGCCCGTTTTACTTATACTATACCTAATTAAACTATGAATGCGGTATGATTAAACTATTTGTTACCGGCATGTCGCAGGGCGAAATCTCAACAATTGGGTAAAAATATTCCCGGTGGGTGAATAATATCGTACTATAAGAAATTGTCTATCTATCCGCCAATTCAATCCAAACTGGGCCGTGATCGCTTGATTTTTCCCACCCCCTCACATTCCTGTCTACCCCTGCGGCAAGCAACTTACCATCCAATTGCGGACTCAGCAGAAAGTGATCTATCCGCAAACCTGCATTACGACCGTAAGCATCACGGAAGTAATCCCAAAAGGTATAAATGGTTTCGGTTGGATAAATCTTTCTGATGGCATCTGTCCAGCCCTGTTCCACCAGGTTTTTAAAGGCCGCCCTGGTTTCGGGCCTGAATAACGCGTCGTTCACCCAGCGTTCGGCTTTGTAAGCATCAAGCTCGGTGGGTATGGCATTGTAATCCCCGGTTAGTACCACCGGTTTGCCCGATGCCAGCAGTTCGGCGGCGTGCAAGGTGAACCGTTCAAACCATTTCAATTTATAATCAAACTTTGGTCCGGGTGCCGGGTTGCCATTCGGCAGGTAAAGGCAGCCAATGGTTATGCCATTAATTAATGCTTCGATATAACGGCTATGTTCATCTTCCGGGTCACCGGGAAGTACACGTCGCATTTCCTGTATCTCCATATTTCGGGCGAGGATAGCTACGCCGTTCCAGCTTTTTTGCCCATGCCATATGGCGTTATACCCGGCGTCTTTAATGGCCTGCTCCGGAAAATTTTCCTGGGGCGCTTTCAGTTCTTGCAGGCATGCTACGTCGGGCGCGGTTTCTTTGAGCCAGCGCAGCAGAACAGGCAGCCGCCCGTTAACCCCATTTACGTTATAGGTAGCTATTTTCATCGTGCAAAATTTAACTTAATGGAGATTTTAGTTTACGATATAAAGATATTTAGTGTTTTGCTGTTACCCTTGTTCCGCGTTATTCAAAAGAAGCAATTTTACTATTAATAATAGCTAATTTTAATAATTCGATCCAAAATAAAAAATTAATCTTGTTTACTATAACCCCAGCTACAGCTGCTACAAGTCCCCTGCTTTGTGGCCTACAGAGAAACCGAAGCTGGCTAAAGAATGTTTTTAACGTTAATCATAAAAAATACAAGTACATCAATTTTTTGAAAAAGTTAACATTGAATTATGTTAAGTTGTGTTAACCTTCTTGTGTTTGCGCCGTTGCTATACGGTTATCTAAAATTTCGCCCTTTGTAAAATATTTCCTGCACGGGGGTATTACGTTCATGTGCCGGTACTTCGCTCGTTTCATCGCTGCGTGACAGGGCAACCAAAGGAAAGTCCTGCTGCTCAAGCGGGGTTAATTTGCCAAGCAGCTTATTGAGGTTAAAACACCGCTTAACAACCACATGTATTACTTCTCCTTCTATTTGTAATTTACCCTCTACCATCAGCAAACGCGCCTGTAAAATTTCGCGGCGATACTGCTCAAATAACTTGGCCCATACCACCAGGTTAGCAAAGCCGGTTTCGTCTTTTATGGTAATAAATAAAACACCTTTTGCTGTGCCGGGATGTTGCCGCACAGTAATCATCCCGGCTACTTTAATTAATTCCCCGTCTTTCATATCCCGCAGCTTACCGGTAGGTGTAACACGCAACTGATCAAGTTTGTAACGTACAAAACTTACGGGATGCGCCTTTAATGACAGACCCGTTGCAGCAAAATCCTGTACCACGTGCTCGGCCTGGGTCATTATAGGTAAAGTGATCTGGCTTTCGTACTTACTTTCAGAAGGCTGGCCATTGAAAAGGGCCACAGGCTTATCGCCTAAAGCGGGTATTTCCCATAAAGCCTGCCGCCTGTCCAGCCCAAGCGAACAGAACGCGTCTGCATCCGATAGTTTTTCAATTACCGCCTGCGAAACTCCCGCATCGCTTAATTGGCTGATGGTTTTATATCCTGCCGCCCGGTTATTAACGAGTAGCTGCATATCATTTTCATTAAGCCCTTTAACCTGGCGGAAACCAAGGCGTAAAACATGGTACTTCCCTTCCATTTCTTCGAGCGTGTTATCCCAGCGGGAATGATTAATATCAACAGGTTTTACAATAACGCCATGATTGCGGGCATCGTCAACAATTTCGGCAGGCTGATAAAAACCCATAGGCTGACTGTTCAACAATGCTGCTGCAAATACATCGGGATAATGATACTTGAGCCAGCACGAAATATAAACCAAATGTGCAAATGAGGCGGCATGGCTTTCGGGAAATCCGTAAGAGCCGAAGCCTTCCAATTGCTTAAAAATGCGTTTGGCAAATTCTTCTGTGTAGCCTTTGGCGGTCATACCGTCTACCAGTTTCTTTTGAAACTGGCTCACCAATCCCTTTGCCTTAAAAGTAGCCATGCTGCGGCGCAACTGGTCGGCTTCAGCCGGAGTAAAGCCGGCAGCAACAATAGCTATTTCCATAGCCTGCTCCTGGAATAAGGGTACGCCGAGTGTGCGCCCTAATATTTTTTCTAATTCTTTTGAAGGATATTCCACAGGATCAGTGCCTTCCCTCCTGCGCAAGTAGGGATGCACCATGTCGCCTTGTATAGGGCCCGGCCTAACAATAGCCACTTCAATTACCAGGTCATAAAATTCGCGGGGTTTCAGGCGGGGCAGCATTGACATTTGCGCACGGCTTTCTATCTGGAATACACCCAGCGTATCGGCGTGGCATATCATATCATATACTTCCGGGTCATCCTGCGGCACGTTTTCCAATGTTAATTTACGCCCGTAATGTTGTTCCAGCAGGTCGAATGCCTTGCGGATGCAGGTAAGCATGCCCAATGCCAGCACATCTACCTTTAAGATGCCCAATGCCTCCAGGTCATCTTTGTTCCATTCCAGTTGGGTACGATTTTCCATACGGGCATTTAGTACGGGGCATATATCTGAGAGCTTGCATTGCGTGATCACAAACCCACCCGTATGCTGGCCCAATTGCCTTGGGAATCCCATCATTTGCTCCGTGAGCTCCAGCACTTTGAATAAATGCGAATCATCGGGATTCAACCCCTGTTCAATAATTCGCTGCTTGTCAAATCCTTCTTCGCGCCAGCTCCAAACAGAACCGCCAAGCCTTTTAATCGTGTCTTCAGAAAGCCCCATCGCTTTGCCTACATCGCGAAGCGCCCCTTTATGACGCTCCTGCGTTACCGTAGCTACAATAGCGGCATGCTCCCGCCCGTAAGTTTCATATATCCATTGTATAATCTCTTCGCGGCGTTCGTGTTCAAAATCAACATCCACATCGGGCCACTCATCGCGTGCATCAGACATAAAGCGGGAGAATAACAAATGCGTTTTGGTGGGGTTTACGGGTGTAATCCCCAAACAGAAACAAACGGTGCAATTAGCCGCAGAGCCCCGTCCCTGGTGCAATATCTTTAGCTCTTCTGCTTTTTGAGTATACTCATATACCCGCAGGAAATAAGGAGCCAGCTTTCGTTTGGCAAAAAAGGCCAGCTCAAAATTTATCTGGTCCATTATTTCCTGCGGAATACCATCAGCGAATACTTTTTTGGCACCTGATAGTGTGTACCCGCGTAAATGTTCATCGGCAGTACGGCCGTCAGGGCTTTTCCATTCCGGCTCCAGGTATTTTAATTCATCCAATGAGAAGTTACAAGCTTCCGCGATTTCCTGTGTACGTGCCAAAGCATCCGGATATTGCCGGAATAAACGCTCCAATTCGTCCACTGGTTTAAGGTATCTTTCGGCATTGGCGTGTAAACGAAACCCCGCATTTTGTATGGTGCATTTCTCGCGCACACAGGTTTGTATATCCTGTAGTTCGCGCCGCCCGATATCATGATAATACACATCATTGGTAACCACCATCGGTACATTTAATTGCGATAATCTGTAAAGCCGTTTGGCATCAATCCCGCTGTAACACCTGCTTGCTGCTATATAAAGCTCATCACCTAATACTTCATAATATTCCTTTAAATCCTGTTTAAAGCTATCATCAAAATCAAAGCGTTCATTTAATACGGCCGGAGGGATAACAATAAATTTGATGCCCTTTTTATGTTCATAAACATCTTGTTTATATAAATCGCATTTGCCCTTTTCTGCCCGCAAATTGCCTTTGCTAAGCAGGGCGCACAATCTTCCCCAGGCAGCAACATTGGTAGGATAAGCCAGCAGGCTGGCACCATCAATCAAATCCAATCTACAGGCGGGAATAAAGCCGATGCCTTTCAGTTTGGCCGCCTGGTGTGCTCTTACAACGCCGGCCATACTGTTACGATCGGTAATTGCGATGTGTGAGTAACCCAATCCGGCGGCGCTTTCTACCAGTTCATCCGGGTGCGAGCCGCCCCACATAAAGGTAAAGTTACTGGTGGCCTGTAATTCTGCATACTTCATAATTTCATCAGGCAAAAAAACCGTGTATATACCATTGTGAGCGCTCGTCCGAATAATGCCCCGAACGAAATAACCAAAAACGCTGCCCCTGTTCGTCCTCTACCACATAATAATCACGATGCGGCCGTTTACGGAGCCACCATTCAGGCTCAATCCGTTCGGCATCATCCGCTTTTTTAACGATATGCTTTTGACCCTTGTAGATAAACAGCATGGGCGGATTATCAGGCAATAAAGCCGTAACCTCTATTCGCTCGGGTACACGTAAAAGCAGCGAAGGCCGCGGCCTGTCCATGCGCCATTCAGTAGCAGTGCGTTCAATAAGCGACGATGATGGCCTGATGGAACGTTCGGGCCAATAACTCTCCTGCGGCAAATACCTGTGAATGTTGGCAGAACCAATTTTATTTGCCAGCCTGTCCAGTAACTCCGCTAATTCCGGGCTTTCTAAGCCACAACCTTCCGATGACCATAACAACTCCTGCTCCGGCGAAATGTCTTCAACTTTGGGCGCTTCAAGCGTAAACAGCTCAATGCCTAAAGCAGGCTCCAGTGTTGCTATTTTTAAGGCAAACAGTTTAAATAAATGCGTTACGTGGTGAGAAGGCCTGTTTATTCCTATATGCGTTCCGATCAGCCCGCCATCAACGCGATAGCATTTCAAAACTGCTGTACGCATACCCTTGCCTTCGCCCCGCAGACGTTTACACAAGCTTTCCAGTAAGGTTTTGATGGCTATTTCTATGCCTTCGGCGGTTCGTACAGGATCCAAACAAGGCAGCCGTTCATGATAAGGCTCAATAGGTTGCAAAAGTTGCAAGGGTTCGTCTTCAGTTCCCAAAGCCTGGTCTATTCGTATTAAAAAATCAGCACCAAAACGTCTGCGCAGGGCCTGGCGCTTAATTCCAATAAAACTTTTTATCGTATAAAAACCCAGTTTTTTTAACCGTTCAAGCACAAGGGGCTCCAATCGCAGGGCCGAAGGGGGCAAAGGCAATAAAGCATTGATATGCCCGCCGTTTTTAATAACAATATTGGCCTGCCCAAAACGCGCCATTGCCCAGGCTGCCCCAACGGTGCCGGCCAGACCTGCTCTTACATCATAACCTTTGCATTTTAAGCGGCTGGTGATCTCGTTTACATAGTTTAGTTCGGTGCCCCATAAGTGCGCGCAGCCTGTAACATCAAGTATGAGGCCATCCGGCAGATCAACGGCAACCATTGGCGAATAACGTATGCACCACTCGCCTAAACCCCGGAGTAACTTTTCGGCTTTGCCGGGAATCTCATTGATAACTTTTAGGCCCGGTATAACAGCTTTGGCATCGGCTGCTGCCATACCAACAGCAATCCCTTGTTTTTCTGCCCAAATGTTGACTGCTTTAATAACTACTCGATTTCGCTCAGGGGCGACCAAAACAAAGGGCACACTTTTCAATTCGGGCTGGCGGATAGTGAGCCAGTCCGTCAGCAAATGACGAAACCAAATTGAAACAAATCGTTTTTGCATAACTACCCAACCTGTCGTATTTCAAATAATTCTTTTTGCTTAAGCTCGTCATCAAGCGAAACAAAGCCTTCATTTGTCCATTCTAACTTCCAACTGCCCGGATTGCCATTACGAACGCGCAATAATTCCACCTGCCAGCGCGGGAAGCCTACGCCGGGCATATCATCGTCAAGTTCGCTTGGCAATGGCGTTATTTGCCACCGGGCAACGCATGCGGTTGTGCTTAGCTTTTTCATATCATTACGCAACAAAAAGCCGGTGACCCTGCTATTCTCAACCGCAAGCTGAAGGCGGCGGGATTGTGCAAAGTTCACCTCTTTTACTTCGGCTACAACGGCGGCTAACCCTTCACATTTTAATGCTTCTTCCATTGCCCAAAGCACATCTTTTTCCTGCTGAACATCTACGAAAATGAATTGCGTTGGATCGAGCTTAAAAGCTTTTAATGAGGGGGGGAATAATTTCCTGGAAGTAGCTATCCATATGCAAGCACCACCCTGATCCATCAGGGAAGCTATCAGGCCGGCTAAAAGTCCGCCGGAAGCGGCTTTATGAACCAATGTAGGACAAAGCATTTCGTGAATAGCGCCAGCCGGGAAAACACCGTTGGGAAAAGCCGCTTCAAGAGGGCCAAGGCCTGCGTTTTTTGTTTTACTCACCAATGGAGCGGCAAAACCCTGCCATTGCAAAATATCTTTTTGCAGCTTTCTAATAATATCGCTTTTTGCATCCGGCATAACTGATCATTTTCGGATAACAAAATTGCTAATATTTTTAGCAAAAACAAATGTTTTTAATTTTATTTGTTTTGTTAAAACAATGGTTCAATTCGATTTAAACCGACGCATCAAATCATACCGTCGTCGATTCCCTGATAAACAATTGCGACTTGAGGATATAGGTTTCATTGGGCTCGAACCATTTCTTTTCCAAAATTTTAAACAGAATAGCAGCAGCTTCCTGGCCGATCTCAAATGCCGGCTGAGTGATAGTGGTAAGCGACGGTTTTAAAAATGGGGCGGTATCAAGGTTTGAATAACTTACAATTTTCAGATCGCGGGGAATCTCAACAGCTAATTCGTTACAGGCAGAATAAAGCGGGATAACCAACTCTTCTATTGACGACAATATTCCGTCAGGTTTTTGTTGGATGATATGTTCCTTGATCTGGGAATAATTAACATCGGGCTCATTGCCGCAGTTAACAAAAAGGCTTTCATCGTAAGTTATCCCATTTTGCTGAAGCGCATCTTTGAAGCCTAACAAGCGGTTCTTACCCGTCGAAAGGTTATTAAGTCCGGAAAGAAACGATATTTTCTGACAGCCGCGTTCTATTAAATGGCATGTCGCTTCATGTGCGCTCTCGTAATCGTTGGTAGTTATTTTAACAGCGTCAACTTCATCGTTCGAACGGTCGAACAAAACAGCCGGTATCTGCGACAGCAAACTTGTAAGGTGCTGGTTACTTTCGTTTTCGCTCGCCACAGATATCAATATGCCGTCGACCCTGCCGTTTAACAACCGGGTGCTAAATTCAACTTCGGTTTTCATATCCTCATGTGTCTGGTAAATGATCACATGATATCCTTTTTTGCTTGCCAGGTCCTGGATGCCGTTTATTGCTTTTGAAAAAAAATGATTGGCAATTTCCGGAACTATAACCGCAATTGTTTTGCTCGACTGCTTGCGCAGGCTGCTGGCAAAAAGGTTCGGCTCATAATTCAGGTGTTTGGCCAATGCCCAAACTTTTTGCTTGGTGCCGATGGCGATCTCATGACTATCATTTAACGCCTTTGATACCGACGCCGTAGACAGATTCAATTCATCAGCAAGCGATTTAATAGTGACGTTTCCCATAATTTTTATTTACACAAATCGCGCTTTAGGGGCATTAACAGCGTATGCGTATTTATATTAGTTTGAAAGGTTATTAATAATTGATTATCCAAATTTATAAAATTGATGACGAGAGGAAAGATAGTAATTGATGTTTCTTTTGCATTTTTTGATACTAAATCAACAAAATAATTATTTATAACCCTACCGGTAAACAGGTTCATTTTAGCCCAAAATCACCCAAAACAACATTTTTTACTTAAACGATTTCGTAAATAAATATCGGGTTTTTGAAAAAAGGTGTTTTAAAAATAGTCAATTTCGAACCAACCAATTAAGCATTGTGATCAATTTTGTAATTGTTAGATTGACAATTAATCACAACAAAATAAACTTATACCATTACTATTATTTAACCCATTATTTAACTTTTTATTTACATGAGTACACATCGACAAAAATTATTCGGAAGATTCCAGGCAGGCCTTCCCCTGTTATTGTTGTTGTTTTGTTTTAATACAGCAATAGCGCAAAGCGTGATTAGAGGAACAGTAAAAGATGGTCGGGGAAATCCGCTTCCGGGTGTTACTGTTTCCGTAAAAGGCAAGTCGGTAGCCACCCCGACGGATGTCAATGGCAAATTTGCCATTGCGGCTGATGCCTCAAATGTTTTGGTATTCAAATTTATTGGTTTCGAGACCAGAGAAGTTGCTGTTGGCAATCAAACCAACATCGAGATTTCATTAACGGAGGACAAAAATGCACTTAATGAGGTAGTTGTAATAGGCTATGGAACTAAGAAAAAGGCTGATCTGACAGGTACTGTGGCTTCTCTTGATGGAGCCGACATTGTAAATTCCAAAGCTACCAATGCTACAGAAGCAATGCAGGGACGGCTTTCGGGCGTAGATGTAAAACGTTCATCAGGAAAGCCGGGATCAGATTTTTCTATCGAGATCAGGGGTCAAAACTCTATATATGGTAATACACAACCGTTATATGTAATTGATGGCGTACCGGTAACCAACAACGTTAACAACCCTATCAACGATATCAATCCTGCCGATATCGACAGGATCGACGTTTTAAAGGACGCTTCATCAACAGCAATTTACGGTTCGCGCGGAGCTAACGGCGTGGTGTTGGTAACAACTAAAAAAGGTGTAAAAGGCGCTCCGAAGATTACGTATGATGCATACGTGGGCATGGTTAACGCATATCACCTGCCACCGACCATGAACGGGCCGACTTTTGTAAACTATGCACGTGATTATTATAATGAGCAAGCCCAGGCTGCAGCATTACTCAACAATCAGCCGCCGCCAACTACCCCGGTGCCTGATAGTAAAATATTTTCCGCAACGGAGCTTAAAAATATTGGAAACAACAGCTATACTAACTGGATCAACCTGATCAGGCAAAATGGCTTGAGTACTAATCACAATTTAGGCATTACGGGCGGAGACGATAAAACAGCCTATTACGTATCTATGGGTTTCCAGGATTACGAGGGTACGGTAAAGGTAGAGAACGAAAAGAAATATACCTTAAAGGTTGGATTGGACGAAACCTTAAATAAAACGTTTAAATTCGGTGCTTCTTTGTATTCTGTTTTCACAGATATAAGCACAGGTAGCGGCGAGGTTTTCCGGAGCGCTTACCGCCTGCGTCCTACAGGAAGCGCTTATAATCCTGATGGGTCCGTTAGATTCTTAACCTATGAAGGTGAATCGCAGATTACAAACCCGCTCGACGATTTAACCGGCGAGATCAGGTCACAGCAATACATCAGGGTGTTCCCCAACGTTTACGGGCAGATCACATTTTTAAAAGGCCTTACGTTTAAAAGTTCTTTTACTCCCGATATCACGTTTCAGCGCAGCGGCGTTTATGACGACCAGTTCACCAAAGCAAATGCGGGCACCAAGCCGGCCAGTGCATCAAACGGGAAAAACGATTATTTCAATTTCAATTTTACCAATTTACTGTCATACACAAAATCCATCGGGAAAAGCCAGTTTGACGTAACGCTGGGATCTGAACAAGATTATTACCAGCAGGATAACAGCAATATATCTGTAACCGGTTTACCTTATAAGTCGTTATGGTTCAACGTTTCCAGCATAGTGCCGGTAACTATCAATGGCAACACCATTCAGCCGACAACATCGGTTTCCAGTGGTTATTCTAAACAAACCATCGAATCCTATTTTGCACGGGCCAATTACACCTTTAACAATCGCTATTTGTTCACTGCCACAATGAGGGCTGATGGTAATTCCATATTTGCCGATGGCCACAAATGGGGTTATTTCCCTTCGGGAGCCTTTGCATGGAGGATAAGTGAAGAGTCTTTTATGAAACACATAAACTGGTTGGATAACTTAAAACTTCGCCTAAGCGCTGGTAATGTAGGTAACGCGGCCAGTGTGGGGCCTTACAGCACACAGCAAAGTATAGCGCAAAGTCAATATAACTTTGGCGGCTCAAACGCAAATGGCTTCGGCTTATCAACCGTTTTGGCAAACAAAAATCTTACCTGGGAAAAAACAACCGAGTACGATGCTGGTATAGATGCGAATATTTTCCAAAACCGCATAGGGTTAGAAGCTAACTATTACCGGAAAACAGTAAACGGCGCGATACAGAACATCCAGATCCCGCCAACAAATGGTTATACTTCTACCGTGATCAATTTAGGCTCGGTACGTAACAGCGGTATCGAGATCGGGATAAACACGACAAACATCAGAACAAGCGACCTTACCTGGACAACCAGCATAAACTTTACCCATAACCACAACGCCATACTTAATTTAAGCGGCAATGGATTAAACAACGTGGGTAATCAAAAATTTATTGGCCAAAAAGTAAGGGTAGTTTATGGCTACAAAATTATAGGCGTGTGGCAGCAAAGCGAAGCAGCCGAAGCGGCGCTTTACGGCCAGATCCCGGGTCAATATAAAATCCAGGATATCACCACCAGCGGCCTTTCTACAGCGAAACCAACTGCGGCAAATTTAAGTCCGGATGGTAAAATAAACGCAAACGACGACCAGGTACTGGGAAGTGATATCCCTAATTGGTACGGCGGCATGACAAATACTGTGAGGTATAAGAATTTCGACTTCTCCGTAGTAATGTACACCAGACAGGGAACATTTGAACAAAGTACTTTCCTGGTGCAGGTTATGGATGGCGACCAGGGCCGTGCACGCTTCAATGCATTTGACAGAAGTTATTGGACCCCAACCAACCCAAGTAACACCTGGGCCAACGAGGCCAGGGAACAGGATGGCACGCGCCGCGGAATTTCGGAATTCAGCAATTCATCGTATACCAAGATCAGCAACCTTACTTTAGGCTATACGCTGTCAAAAAGTGCATTAGAGAAATTGAAGATCAAAAGCCTGAGGGTGTACCTGGATGCTGTTGATCCTTTCATATTCACCAAATTTGTGGGCTGGGACCCGGAAGAAGCTTCGGCCAATTCATTCAGTAACGCGGAATTCCGCACACGTACGTTTATGGTTGGTGTAAATGTGTCTTTATAATTCTTAATCATTTTAAAAATATTGTTATGAAATACTTAAATAAATTTTTCCTGGCCATCATCCCGCTCATTCTGTTGAGCGTGACCGGATGCAAAAAATATATTGAAGAATATAACCCTGCTGGCCGTACAGATAATACCTATTACAATACAGCACAGGGATTTGAAGATTTGGTAAAGGCAAACTACCCTAACCTGCGGGGGGTTATAAATTACCCCAATCTTTACTTTTTAGGTACTGATATCTTTAGCTCATACGGCATTAATGACAATAATGGGCTAAACCTGTATAACAGCAGTTTAACCCCGTCAGATGGTAACTTCAGCGGTTTATGGAACCAGCTCTACTATGCTGTCAATATAGCCAATACCACTTTGTATTGGTCGACCCAGGTAACCGGCGAACCGGCAACAACATTAAACACAAGGATAGGCGAAGCAAAAACCTTACGGGCGTACTACTACTTTTTATTAGCCGAAACTTTTGGAGATGTTCCTTTAAAACTGGAACGTACTACAGCGCCAACTTTCACATTTACCCGTACCGCCGAAAGCGCAGTATATACGCAGATCATCCAGGACCTGAACGATGCGATTGCTGTTTTACCGGCTACAACACCCGATCAGGGCCGTATAACATTAGGTGCCGCGCAACATTTGCTGGCTAAAGTATATTTAACCCGGGCATATAAATCTTATGGCGGTGGAAACGCTGATTTTCAAAAAGCTGCTACGTTGGCAGATGCAGTAATTGCCGGCCCTTATGCGCTGAAGCCGGTGTTTTCTACGCTTTTTGACCCTACGGTAGCAGGATTCCAAAACAATAATGAAGTGATACTTGCAGTTCAATATAGCAATGTGGCTACCACCAATGGCGCCGGTAACAACCTTAACCAGTTGGCGCTTTGGGATACGCAGGCAATCCCGTATATCGCACGCAGCGGTTTATATGGTAAACCCAACTACGCGGTATGCCCAACGCCATTCCTGTTCAGCCTATTTGATCAGGCAAAAGACAGCCGTTATAATGCTACCTTTTGGAATGTTTTGTATGCGCAGGTTGCGACCGGCGGGTTTGCCGTAGGCGATACTGCCGTTTACTACCCCCCGGTAGATCTTACCCCGGCACAAATCGCTGCAAAAAAATATACGGTTATCAATCCCGATCAGTACCGTACATCGCCTTTTTCGGGCTTAACGAGGTCATATCCTGAGCCAAAAAAATTCCGCGAATTAAATATGCCCTACCAGGATAATGGTGGTTTCAGGAGTACTTACATATTCCGATTAGGTGAAACTTATTTGATAGGTGCCGAGGCTAATCTTCAACTCGGTAATACAGCAAAAGCGCTGCAGCTCTTTAATGCGATAAGAACTAGAGCAGCAAATCCGGGTATTGACCCGTTAACAAGTGTCGCTTACACCACAGAAATGCAGGTGTCGACACTAACATTAGATGATATCCTTGATGAGAGGGCCCGTGAGCTATTTGGCGAAGAGCTAAGATGGTACGAGCTTAAGCGGACAGGCAAACTAATCAGCAGGACATTGGCCCACAACGATGAGGCAAAGGCTGCTAATAAATTAGATAGCCACGACCTGTTACGCCCCATACCTCAACAGGATATCGATCTTAACCAAGGCCCACTTCCTCAGAATCCTGGGTACTAATTGATACAATTGTTTATGAGCCCCTGGACGCCCGTTCAGGGGTTTATTTGTTAATTTATTTGTCGCCCAAATACCTGATGAACCGATATAAAACTTTTTTGCTGCTTTTTTTAATCACCTGTTTGAACACGCCCTTAAGGGCTCAAACCGTTAAAGATGTTCGGGATATTAACGCGGATATGATGGCGGTAAAAGGGGAAAGAAGTAAGGCATACCAGGAATGTGTGGGTGCAGGTAGGGCCAGCGAGGGCTTGCGCGCTGATTGGCAACAGCAACTTTTAGTAATACAGAAGGATATCGGGTTTAAGTATATCCGCTTCCATGGGTTGTTAAATGACGACATGCACGTTTACACGGAGGACGCCAAGGGAAATGCGATTTACAACTGGCAATATGTAGATAAGCTTTACGATTTTTTATTAAGTGCGGGCATCCGCCCTTTTGTTGAATTTGGGTTTATGCCCCCGGCAATGGCCAGCGGCGATCAAACCGTTTTTTGGTGGAAAGGCAATGTTACCCCACCCAAAAGCTATGATAAGTGGGCGGCATTAATTACGGCCCTGGTAAAGCATTTTGAAGATCGTTACGGAAAAGCTGAAGTAAATAAATGGTATTTTGAGGTTTGGAACGAGCCTAATTTGAAGCAGTTTTTTTCGGGCGATATGAAAGAGTATTTCAAACTATATGAGGTTACTGCAAAAGCGGTTAAAAGTGTGTCAACTACTTACAAAGTGGGTGGCCCCGCAACATCAGGCAGTACATGGATAAAAGAATCACTGGACTATTTTGCCACTATACCGCAACTGGTTGATTTTATTTCGACCCATGCCTACGGCACAAGGTCGGTATTTGATGAGTATGGTAAAAGGCGTACCAAGATGCGCGAACCAGATGGCATCCCCATAGCCGTGAGAAAGTTAAGGAAAGACGTTGACAATTCGCCATTACACGGCAAACCTATATTTATTACCGAGTGGAACTCATCGCCAAATCCGCGCGATCCTCTGCACGATACTTATCAAAATGCTACTTACGTTTTAAATACCCTGAAGAAAACGGAGAGCCTGGTAAATGCCATGTCGTACTGGACATTTACAGATATTTTTGAAGAAGCCGGACCTCCGGTAACGCCCTTTCATGGCGGTTTCGGCCTTTTAAATTTGCAGGGTATTAAAAAGCCATCGTTTTATGCCTACAAATTTATTCACGATCTCGGCGACATTGAGCTATCCAACCGCGATTCAAGCTCGTGGGTATGTAAAGATCAAAAAGGCAATGTCCAGGCCTTGATATGGGATTACAAACTACTTTCGCCCGATACTTCGTACAACCAGCAATTTTACAGCCACCTCATCGCGCCAGGCAATTCGAGGGAAGTAAAGCTAAGGGTCGATCATGTAAAAAATGGCCGCTATAAAGTGCTGATGTATAAAACAGGGTATCACGTTTCGGATCCCTTTTCTGCTTACCTTGAAATGGGATCGCCCTATAATATTTCCGTTAAGCAGGAATCGGTATTGAAAAAAATAGCCGATGACGCGCCGGTATTAGAAAAACAAATTGAAATTAAAAATGGCACCTGGCAATTTGAATTTACGCTTCACCAAAATGATGCCTGTTTTATGAAACTTATCCATCTGTAATAATGAAAGCACTTGTTTTAACATTCGTTTTATCATTGCTGATTGCTGCTGCTTCGGCACAGCAAAAAGTATTTAATATAATGGATTATGCCGCCCACCCTGACGGTGTATCTGATAACACGGAAAGCATCCAAAAAGCCATCGACGCCGCATCTGCCGCAGGCGGTGGTAAAGTAATTATACCTGACGGCTTTTATTTAACGGGCCAGCTTATTCTTAAAACTGGGGTTGAATTACACCTTTCGGATAATGCCAATCTATTGGGAACTATCAGCCGCTTTGACTATAAATCCAGACCGCTTTCGCTGATCAGCGCAAACGAGCAGCATGATATTACTATCACCGGCCGGGGCACGATAGACGGCCGGGGCCGCGATTTTGTTGTTAATCTGCTGCAACTCCTTACGGATGGCAAGGTACGGGATTCGCAATGGAAAATCAAAAGACCGGGGGAGAACAACAGGCCATCTATTTTAAGCTTTGACGATTGCACATCCATCAAAATTACTGGCATCCATTTAAAGGATGCCGCAGGTTGGGTGCAAAGTTATAACCATTGTAACGGGTTGATTGTTGATGACATGCACGTTGAAAGTATGGCTTACTGGAACAACGACGGAATTGATATTGTTGACTCGAAAAACGTAAAAATAACCAACAGCATTTTCAACGCTGCCGATGATGCAATTTGTCTTAAATCCGAAAATGCCAACTACAGCTGCGAAAACATCCGGGTAGAAAATTGTGTTCTGCGGTCGAGCGCAAGCGGGTTTAAATTGGGCACGGGTTCGGTGGGCGGGTTTAAAAATATCATCGTCCGGGACCTTACCGTGTATAATACTTATCGCTCGGCTATCGCTTTGGAAGCGGTGGACGGTGGCTTTATTGAGGATGTTGATATCCGGAATGTTAAAGCTAAAAACACAGGTAACGCTATATTTATTCGTTTGGGGCACCGCAATACGGGTAAGTATAGTACCATACAACGGGTTTATATCGGTGATGTTACTGCCGAAATACCATCGGGGAAACCCGATATAGGTTACCCTATGGAAGGCCCGCCGCCAAAGGTTGCGCCTCATAATCTTGTTCCCGCATCAATAACCGGGCTGCCAGGTCACCCGGTACAAGGCGTTACATTGGAGAACATTGATATTACCTACGGAGGCGGAGCCCAAATGGCTGTCGCCAATGTGCCCTTAACGGATCTGAAGTCTGTAACCGAGAATGAAAAAGGCTATCCCGAATTTACCATGTTTGGCGAACTGCCTGCATGGGGTTTCTATTTCAGGCACGCCGAAGGGATGAACCTTAAAAACATAAAGATCAGGTATCTGAAAGACGACTTCCGGCCCGCTTACACCTTCGACGATGTTAAAGACTTAAAGATGAACGGCATCGAAGTAGAAACAGGAAAGATAATGCCCGTTATTGTTTTACAGGATGTAAAAGACCAGGTACTGCAGCAAATTAAATTACCATCAGCGGATAAAAATGCCATCAGAGTTCAATAGTAAATACCATAAACCAATTAAAGCTAAAAAGCAGCAAAAACTTAAATGATATGAAAGAGTTAAGCAAAAAAGAAATGTCGCCATTACCAAATATGGAGGTATGGGATGATGATGTGTTAAAACGTTATCCCGAACCAGCAGCTAAAGCCCGTAAAGATTATAGAAATTATAATAATGAGGAAAACAATCCTGTGCGCACCTTTTATAAGTTTAACCATCTGTATCAAACCTATGATAACGTGCTTGCGAAAAAAGCTAATTTTTTAAAGTTCGATAAAAAGGAAATGCCCTGGTGGCAGGCGATGGAATACCTGAACACTTTGGTAGATGATTCCGACCCTGATACTTCGCTCGATCAGTTACAGCATTTATTGCAAACAGCCGAAGCCATACGGGCCGACGGATACCCTGACTGGTTTGTCCTTACCGGCTTTATTCACGATCTGGGTAAAGTGCTTTGCCTGTTTGGTGAACCCCAATGGAATGTGGTGGGCGACTCATTTCCGGTTGGATGTAAGTTTTCTGACAAGATAGTTTATCCTGAGTTTTTTGCCGATAACCCCGACAGTAACGATGAGCGTTACAACACGCTGTACGGTGTATATTCACATCAATGCGGGCTCGACAATGTGCACATGTCATGGGGCCATGATGAATACTTGTATCATTTAACAAAAGATTATTTGCCCGAACCCGCTTTGTATATGATTAGGTATCACTCTTTTTATTCGCAGCACCGCGAAAAGGCATACGATCATCTGCTGAATGGACACGACAAGGAAATGTTTAAATGGGTAGATAAATTTAACCCTTACGACCTCTATTCAAAGAGCCCAAAGGCGCCTGTGGTAACAGAATTAAAACCCTATTATGAGGACCTGATAGCGAAATATTTGCCCGCTACGGTTAAATTATAATGCTCACTTTTATACAGGTAAAACCTTTTATAAATGCGGTATAACTGCAAACTTTTAATCCCGGGGCTTTTATTGCTGTTTAATGCGAACGCTCAGGCGCAAAACAACGGACCGGTAAAGTATGTGCAACCCCTTTCAGGGACCGCAGCTGCAACCACGGCTTCAGCATTAAAGCACGGATCGGGTTTTGCGTTGTATGCCAACACGATCCCTGCCGTTACCATGCCTTTTGCTATGACGCAATGGACGCCGCAAACACAGGCAACCGAAAACAAATGCATACCCCCCTATTACTATAAAGATAACCTTTTTACCGGATATCGCGGTTCACACTGGCTCAGCGGCTCATGTACGCAGGACTATGGCAGCGTAACCATAATGCCAGTAACCGGCAAACTGAAAACTACAGGATATGGCACACCGTTTTTGCACACAGATGAAAGGGCAACACCCTATCAATACAGCATTGCTTTGCATCAATATAATTTACGGGCAGCCATAACCGCTACCGCCCGTTGTGGTATGATGCAATTTACCGCCGAAAAAGCCGACAGCCTTTACCTGTTGATAACCCCTAACAGTGATTTTGGCGAAGGCTTTATCAGGATCGACAAAAAAAATAAAGAAATAGTTGGTTATAATCCGGTCCACCGCATTTACCAGGGCTGGGGCAAACGCGCAGGGTTTAGCGGGTATTTTGTTATCCGCTTTGAACGGTTACTAAGCGGAACCGGGACTTTTTCGGGAGATCGCATATTTTTAACAGATAGCATACAAACACAAAAAAATATCGGGGCCTTTGCTGGTTTTAAAATGCAAAGCGGGGAAAGTTTGCGGATAAGGATAGGGACTTCATTCAGCAGTATCGAAGGCGCCCGTAAAAACCTGGAAGCCGAAATGCCCGGCTATGATTTTGATGCCGTTGCCATGAAGTGTAAAATGGCATGGCAAAAAGCATTAAGCCAGGTCACTGTAAAAACCGGCAATAAAACAGATAAGAATATTTTTTATACGTCGATGTACCATGCCATGCAGCAGCCGAGGCTGTTTAATGATGTGGACGGTACCTACCCCAAATTTTCGCACGATGGTGAACTGGCAAAAATCAAGGACGGAAATTACTACGACGATTTTTCGATGTGGGACATTTATCGCGCCGAGCTGCCCCTGTTCGAAATATTACGGCCCAAGCTGATCAATAACATCGTCAGATCGCTTATTATAAAAGGGCACGAAGGCGGCTGGATGCCCATTTTCCCCTGCTGGAACAGCTATACATCCGAAATGATTGGCGATCATGCCACATCGGTAATCAGCTCAGCTTACATCAAAGGCATCCGCAACTACGATGTTAATGAAGCATACCGCCTTGTTCGGCAAAACGCCTTTGAACTGCCCGCGAATATCAGCGACTACAAAGAAGGCAAGGGCCGACGCGCGCTCACTTCTTACCTAAAATATGGCTACATCCCGCTGGAAGACAGTGTTCCGGATGCATTTCATAAAAAAGAGCAGGTGAGCCGCACGATGGAATATGCGTATGATGATTACGCCTTATCGCGATTTGCTAAACAACTTGGAAAAACTGGAGATTACGGGCAACTCATAAAAAGAGCCGGTAATTATACCAACGTTTTTGATATCCAAACAGGATTAGTGCGCGGTCGTCATGTCAACGGCACCTGGGTTGAACCGTTTAAACCCGATGGCAAGGAAAGTTATATAACCGAAGGTACACCCCGGCAATACACATTTTATGTGCCGCAGGATGTACCTGCTTTGGCAAAGCTGATGGGCGGCGCTTCGAAGCTCGAAGCGGCACTCGACACACTTTTTGCAAAAAATGAATACTGGCACGGTAACGAACCGGGTCACCAGCTACCTTTTATGTACAACTTTACCCCTGCTCCCTGGAAAACACAGCAGCATGTAAGACAAATATTGGCGCAGGAATACAGCGATGGGCCGGGTGGTTTAGGCGGTAATGACGATGCGGGCCAAATGTCGGCGTGGTACATTTTTGCTTCATTGGGTTTTTATCCTGTCGATCCTATATCGGGTCAATATATTTTATGTTCCCCATTATTTGATTGTGCAACCATCCGGCTGCCGAATGGCAAACATTGGGAAATAAGCTGCACTAAAAAATCACCGGGTGCTGCATACATCGGCGCAGTGATATTGAATGGAAAACCGTATAGTAAAAATTATATTACGTATGCGGATATCATGAAAGGCGGCAAAATAGTTTTTAAATTACAGGATTTGCCTAATAAAAAGTGGGCCGTAAAAACCGCCGATCAACCATTGGGTTTATCGGCACAGCTTAGTAAATGATGGGTGTAAAAAGGATTTTTCTGGTCACTATTTTTTGCGGTTTTGCGGTAGCAGCAAACGCGCAAAAGGTTTTTGATATCAGGCAATATGGCGCAGTAAACGACGGCAGTTTCAATAACTCATCGGCTATACAAAAGGCTATTGATGCTTGCTCCGCTGCCGGCGGAGGCCGGGTGCTGATACCGTCCGGCGGTGTTTTTATAAGTGGCCCTTTTAAATTAAAGTCGTTTGTTGAATTGTATGTAGATAGCGGCGCGAAGTTAATGGCAGGCGGCAACGAGACGCTTTATACAGAAAGCGCTTTCAGGCAAAACAAAGGCGAAGGAACCCTATGG
Organism: uncultured Mucilaginibacter sp.; assembly: GCA_964657275.1. Classification (GTDB taxonomy): domain Bacteria; phylum Bacteroidota; class Bacteroidia; order Sphingobacteriales; family Sphingobacteriaceae; genus Mucilaginibacter. The sequence continues at coordinate 23,045 of CAZZUU010000015.1, forward strand.
ATAAGCGGCGAAAACATTGAGCATATCAGCATAACCGGGGGTGGTATTATTGATGGCAACGGTATCGCCTTTATGGGTAAAGAGCTGGAAGATTCATACGAATTAAAGCCCTTCCACATTGGCGACCCCAGGCCGCATTTATTGACTTTGGTGGGATGCAGGCATATCCGCATAACCCATATCACCATACAAAATTCAGCTTACTGGACCATCCATCTTGCGGGTTGCGATGATGCCGCTATAACAAATATCGCACTGCTTAACAGCGTAAAAGTGCGCAACAGCGATGGTATCGACCTTGACCACAGCAAGAACGTCCGTATAGAAAACTGCAACATCACATCCGGCGATGACGGCATTTGTTTAAAGAACCGGCGCGAATACCAGGAGTTTGGCGCGTGCAAAAATATCAGCGTGAATAATTGCACGCTCACCTCGTCATCATGCGCTATCAAGATCGGATCAGAAAACGTGGACAGCATAAGCCATGTGGTATTCAATAACTGTATCATCAAAAACAGCAACCGGGGAGTAGGCATTCAAAACCGCGACGAAGGGACGGTATCTGATATAACATTTTCTAATATGGTTATCGATTGTCATTTATTCTCGGATGTGTGGTGGGGAAAAGCAGAGCCAATTTATGTAACGGCCTATCGCAGGGCGACCACGAATAATAAGGATGCAGGCTGGCGGTTGCCAAAAGGACAAACACAAGGCAAGGTTGGCGCGGTAACAAACATTTATTTCAGCAATATAAAGTGTCAAAGCGAAAATGGCATTTATGTAAGCGCAGAAAGCGCCGATAAAATAAACGGGGTTTATTTTGACCGGCTAAATATCACATTAAATAAAACCACCCCATTACCCGGCGGGGTGTATGACCGTCGGCCAAGCGAAGTTGAAGGGCTGGTTAAGGCAAACACTTCCGCTTTTTATTTGGACAAGGCTACTAACATTTCCATCAGCAATTGCGTGGTTAAATGGGGGAGTAATTTACCGGCATATTATGCACACGTAGTAGAAAGTCACGGCATAACGGGTTTAAAGCTGGATGATATTGAAGGGGATTCAGCGTTCCCGGGTAAAACAGAAAGAGTAAAAACTTATAAGCAATAAAAGCAGTGTTTAATAATTGGCAAGGATGATAAAGAGGATTTTAATAAGTGTAGGATTGTTTGGCTTCGCGTTGCATGCGATGGCACAAACAGGGCAGGTTTCGGCTGCGGAGAAAAAGAAAATGGAATGGTGGACCAATGCCAAATTTGGCCTGTTTATCCACTGGGGGGTGTATTCAGTTCCTGCGGGTACTTACAACGGCAAACAAATACCGGGCATTGGCGAATGGATTATGAATACCGCCAAAATTCCGATGGCTACCTATCAGCAATATGCCAAACAGTTTAATCCTGTTAATTATAATCCCGAAGCCTGGGTAAAAATGGCGAAGGAGGCCGGCGTCAAATACATCGTAATTACTGCCAAACACCATGATGGTTTTGCCATGTTCGATACCAGGGTAACGGATTGGAGCATTACCAAAGCAAGCCCATACGGCAAGGATGTGTTAAAACCTTTGGTTGCCGCTTGCCGGAAAGCCGGGATACGGATCGGCTTTTATTATTCGCAGGCGCAGGACTGGAACCATCCCGGCGGCGCGGTATCGGGCGGAGCATGGGATAAGGCGCAAAAAGGCGATATGGATGCGTATCTCGACAGTATTGCGGTTCCGCAGGTGCGTGAAATTTTATCAAACTATGGCGATATAGATATATTATGGTGGGATACCCCTCAAAACATGACTCCCGCAAGAGCAGCAAATTTTACGCCCATTATTCAACAGTATCCTAATCTCATTACCAACAACCGCCTCGGCGGCGATGTTAAAGGCGATACGGAAACGCCCGAGCAATTTGTGCCGCCGACAGGATTCCCTGGCCGCAATTGGGAAACCTGTATGACGATGAATGATACGTGGGGTTATAAATCATACGATCAGA
>CAZZUU010000016.1:0-4652 GCA_964657275.1 uncultured Mucilaginibacter sp.
GATGCACTGGCACAACAGGAACCTGATGCATCAAGTTTTCCAAGCGGCGGTATTCGCAACACTTTCGAAGCCCGCGGCTATACCGCATGGGACCCCTCCTCTCCGGCCTTTATAATGGCGCGCACCTTGTGTATCCCAACCGTGTTTGTTTCTTACACCGGCGAGGCGCTCGATTATAAGGTACCTTTACTAAAGGCATTAAGCGTATTAGACAAAGCTGCAGTTGATGTGTGTCACTATTTTGATAAGAGTATTGAAAAAGTCAATGCATCATTGGGTATTGAGCAGGAGTATTTTTTAGTTGATATTGCCTTATTTAATGCACGCCCCGATCTTTACTTAACCGGGCGCGCACTTTTCGGGCATATATCTGCAAAGAACCAACAATTAGAAGATCATTATTTCGGATCCATTCCTGAAAGGGTGTATGCATTTATGCAGGATATGGAAACCGAGGCCTTATTATTAGGCATACCGTTAAAAACCCGGCATAACGAAGTAGCGCCCTCGCAGTTCGAATGTGCACCTATATATGAAGAGATAAACCTGGCTATAGATCACAACCAATTATTAATGGATCTGATGGACAGGATAGCAAGACGGCACAACTTTAAAGTGTTGCTGCATGAAAAACCCTATGCCGGCATCAACGGATCGGGCAAGCACAATAACTGGTCGATGATTACCGATACAGGCAAGAATTTATTATCGCCAGGTAAAACGCCGAAAAATAACCTGATGTTCTTAACGTTTTTTGTAAACACAATAAAAGCGGTTTATGAGCATGCCGATCTGTTGCGGGCGTCAATTACCTCCGTAAATAACGATCACCGTTTGGGAGCAAATGAAGCCCCCCCGGCTATTATATCTATATTTTTAGGCAGCCAATTAAACGACGTGCTTGATGAGATAGAAACATCAAGGATCAGCAAGAAAATAAAAGACGATGCCTTATTATGGCAGGGCATCCCTAAGATCCCACAGATTTTAAAAGACAATACCGATCGTAACCGTACTTCTCCCTTTGCGTTTACGGGTAATAAATTTGAGTTGCGTGCGGTTGGTTCATCTGCCAATTCGGCCAGCCCGATGACTATATTAAACACTATAGTTGCCGATCAGTTGAAGAAGTTTAAATACGATGTCGATAAACTGATAAAAAAGGGCGAGAAAAAAGACGTTGCCTTACTTATCGTGATTAAAAAGTATATCAAAGAATCAAAAAATATACGTTTTGAGGGCAACGGTTACAGCGATGAGTGGGCAAAGGAAGCCGAAGCAAGAGGATTGGCTAACGTAAAAACCACACCAAAAGCGCTCGATGCTTTGCTATCTGAAAAATCTGAACTATTATTTGCGGAAACAGGAGTTTTTACCCGCCGCGAAGCACATGCCCGCCATGAAATTTTATTAGACAGTTTTTACAAGAAACTGCAGATAGAGGCACGTGTTATAGGCGAACTTGGAATAAACGTTATTTTACCAGCAGCAATTGCTTACCAAACCAAACTGGTGGAAAATGTTAAAGGATTAAAAGATTTAGGATTGGATAAAGACACATACAAAGCTCAACTGGAAATCATTAATAAAATTGCTGAGCACATCAACCTCATTCAATCAAACATTTCAGAAATGGTTGACGCACGTAAAAAAGCAAACAACATTGAGGATATACGAGAAAAAGCGATAGATTATGATGAAAAGGTAAAACCATTCTTCCAGACCATCAGGTACCATGTTGACAAGCTTGAACAATTGGTGGACGATTCTATGTGGCCTTTGCCAAAATTCAGGGAGTTGTTATTTATTAAGTAATGTTATACACTAATTTTTGCGAATTTAATTGAATTACACAAATGTAGTTCGGTTAAATTCGCTTATGCTACCTGTTGGGTAAGTTCAGTTTCCGGCTCCGAATTCAGGTCTTTTATATACTGTATCTTCAGGTGATCATAAAGTGAATGCCTGTCGACCAAAACAGAAACCAGGCTGGCCACCATCCCCGCAAGGATAAGATGGAAGATTACATTGTGCCGGTCGGTCATTTCCAACACCAATATTACTGATGTAAAAGGCGACCGGGTAACCCCGGTTAAAAAGCCGACCATGCCCGCCAGGATAAGCATATTTGCATTAGCGTCTGAGACGTTAAACCACCCTGCTATTAAAGACCCTATACTTGCCCCCGCTCCGAGCGCAGGCGCAAATATACCACCTGCCGAACCTGTGGTGAAAGAAATCATGGTACCAGCCATCCTTAATAACGGCGTGTGCCATAACGAGTATTTATTGGAAGTAAATAACGTACGTTGCATAATGTCCTTACCCGATCCTAAAACTTCACTATTAACAAATACCGCTAAAAACGACATTATCAATGCTGCAACAATAACATACAGTACATGATGCCAGGTAAATTTGAACCTGGCTTTCCAGGCGAATATGAACAAGATTAATTTCGACATCCCACTACCAAATAAACCGGTGATCATCGCCACAAGCGCAACGCCAAAAAAGATCGATGCGGACAGCCCGTCTATTTTAGGATAACCAAGGTATAAATAAGGACCAAGCAAAGCCTGTGCTGATAAACCCGCTATAATAACAGACGAAAAAATAGCTGTTTTATAGTAGCTGAAATGGGTTTTTGTTAATTCTTCAATAGCAAAAACAATACCGCCTAACGGCGTATTGAAAGCAGCAGCCAGTCCGGCAGCCGCGCCAGTTACAATCATGTTTTTCTTCGCAATTTTTGGCCACCATTCCGGCAGCAACTGGTAAACTATTTTGTAAATGGAAGCTGCTATCTGTATGGTTGGGCCCTCCCGCCCTATTGCACCGCCGCCTACGGCCATAACCAAACTGGAAAGCACCTTAATAAAGATAATGCGGAAACCCAACAGCTTGTCAACTATCCCGTTTGTTTTGGGAGAAGAAATTTCAATAGCCGCCATTACCTGCGGGATACCGCTGCCTCTGGCATACGGCGAAAAACGCTGCACCAGCCACCACGCCAGTACAAAACAAACCGGCGATAAAATAAAAAGCATCCAGGTATGGTGGTTAAAAACGAACGAAGTTATGTCTTCAGCAGCTACAAAAAGTTTGGTGTAGAGTACTGCCGCAAGGCCAGTGATGATGGATGCTATCCAAAAAGGGATTGCTTGCAAAGCATTCTTTTTCAGGTTTTCATTCCTGATCCTATCAAAAGATCTTTTTAGCTGACGCCTTATAAAAGATGGGGTTTTATTCATGGAACTTGTTCATGTTCGTGGTAGATGATGTACGAACAGGTGAACATTGCAAACTTAACGAATTACCCATTAAAATTAAAGCTTAACGGCGTTTAAACATAATCTGCAAAAGGCTACGAACTATGAACCATCAACTATGAACTATTATTTATATTTGTCCATGATTTCTTCCCAAAGATATGACCAGAGAGGGGTATCTGCCTCAAAAGACGATGTACACAACGCGATAAAAAATATTGACAAAGGACTCTTCCCAAAAGCATTTTGCAAAATTATACCTGATATCCTGGTTAACGATCCTTTATACTGCAACATCATGCATGCTGATGGCGCAGGAACCAAATCATCGCTAGCCTATACCTATTGGAAAGAAACCGGCGACATTTCTGTTTGGCGGGGCATTGCACAGGATGCCATCATCATGAATCTTGACGATTTGCTTTGTGTGGGAGCTACTGATAATATCCTGTTGTCATCTACCATCGGCCGGAACAAAAATCTGATCCCCGGCGAAGTTATCGCTGCAATAATTAACGGTACTGAAGAAATTCTGGCTGAACTACGTGATGCGGGCATAGGCATTTTTTCAACCGGAGGTGAAACTGCCGACGTTGGCGACCTTGTTCGTACAATTATTGTTGATTCCACAGTTACCTGCAGGATGCAACGTAACGATGTGATATCTAACCACACCATACAACCGGGAGATGTTATCGTAGGGCTTGCGTCATATGGAAAGGCCAAATATGAAAAAGAATATAATGGCGGGATGGGGTCAAACGGGCTGACATCCGCAAGGCATGATGTATTCAATAAATCCGTTGCCGATAAGTATCCTGAAAGCTATGACCCGGGAATACCATATGAACTTATATTTTCGGGCAGTAAGAGCCTTACTGATAACGTAGCGATTGGAAACGCTCAATTTGTAACTGCGGGCAAACTGGTGCTATCTCCTACCCGAACCTACGCTCCTATCATCAAAACAATTTTAGATGGTTATCGCGCCAAGATACATGGGATGGTGCATTGCAGCGGCGGTGCGCAAACCAAGGTATTGCATTTTATTGATAACCTGCATATCATAAAAAACAACTTGTTCCCAGTTCCGCCGTTGTTTAAACTGATACAGGAAGAGTCAAAAACAAGCTGGCACGAAATGTACAAGGTATTTAATATGGGCCACCGGATGGAATTATATGTTCCTGAAGATATTGCCAATGATCTGATCAGTATTTCTCAAAGTTTTGGTGTTGAGGCCCAAATAATAGGGTATGTTGAAGCTGCTGATAAAAAGCAGGTAACCGTTAGCTCGGAATTTGGGGAGTTTGTTTATTAATTCCTAACCGTAAAAAAAAGAAGGGCCGCGAATTCGCGGCCCTTCTTTTTTTTACGGTT
>CAZZUU010000016.1:4662-19802 GCA_964657275.1 uncultured Mucilaginibacter sp.
GTGTAATTGATATTTTGAGAATTATATTATTGCTGAGCTACCCACTTTGCACCATCCCATATAAAGCTGAGCGGATTAGGCGCCGGACTGTTATAATTTGGAAATGTAATTTGATAAAGTGTGTTTGTTTGCGGCGATTTTATATCTACTAATAAACATTCTATTACAGCAGCGTCCATATCAGACGTGGCCCAGGCATTATTAAAGTCGCTATATGTTGTTAAGTTTGTCTTAGCAGCTGTTGAACCTGCAGCACCGGCTTCTATTAACGTAAGGTCTGCCGCTGTTAAGGTATAAGTTACGACAGGTTCGGGTTTCCAGGCATTGCCGGCCTTAACGAAAGTAGCTATACCAGTTGAAGTATAGGGCAGCGCAAAATTATTGCCATCAAACTCCAATGGTTTTACACGCTGATAGTTACCACTATTATAATAGCCAAAGCTTACAAATACAAGATCGTTTTTCCTAATGGTATCCATTATGGTGATGTCATTTTTAAGGAAAAAGTTGAAAGTACTTACTAATGAGGTTTCTGAATTGGATGTTGTGAACTGACCATATTTACCTAAACCTACAGACGTGTATTGTGCAGGCTGCACGGTATATATTTGTTTCCAGGTACCATTAAAATATAAGAATGAATACGGAGGTGTTAAAGTAGATGGATAAGGCACAAAAGTCAGTGATACCAATTGGTTATTAACCGGGGCAGGATATTTATAAGGCAACCACTGTAATACCTGGGAAATAGAAAAATCCGGGTATTTATTACCTGGTAATAATAGGTAGTCAGCAGGCGTGAGTGTATAGGAGACATCGGTTAACAAACTGTCGGCTACTTTAAAATAGAGCGATGAAACCGTGTAAGTTACCTTCGCTGTTGAGCCATTCGCAGCCGTTACATATTCCTTATTTAATATCTGCGGAATGTATGTGTTAGCATCTGCAAGGTTATCAATAGTAAAGGCAGTTTTAGGATAACCCGAAGACAATTTTGCATAATCCGATGATTGCAGCGTAATGGTGAGGGCCTGCTTTGTAGACAGGGGCGCACTACTTTGTAATGCGGGCTCCTTTTGACAAGCTGTAAAAGCTAATGCCACAAAAACAAGTAAATAATATATCTTTTTCATTTTAATTTTTTTTACAGTTTTAGAATCTAACTTTTAAGGCTGTTGTAAATGTTCTTGCATTCAGGAAGTTAACCTCAAGTGTTGAATAATTAGCACTGGCACTTGGATCATATGCATCTGTAATAACTTTTGAGTTTAGCAGGTTATAAACAGTACCAACCAATTCTGCGTTAAAGCCTGCCATTTTAAATTTGTAAATGGCATTCATTTGCCATATTGCATAATCCGGCACTTTGTAAGGTTTAAGGCCGGCGGTAGTATAATCTGTGTACGGAACGTTCGCAGTATAATTGCTGTAGTAATTAACAGAAGCGCCAACTTTGAACTGTGGCACAATGGTTATTTCTGTAAAAGCCTGGAACAAGTTTTGCGGTATGTCGCCAATTTTCTGCCCTTTTACAAATGCCTCTACCGGACTGCCTAAAACTTTCCCCGTAGAGCCGTCAAAAGCAGTTGCGGGCCCGGCATTTTGGGTATAATAGTAATTGCCTATCGAAGCCATACCACCTAACAGCACCTGTTTCACAGGTCGGTACGTTAATTCCAATTCAGCGCCTTCGTGCATTTCATCAAGGCCCGTTATATTTACGTAAACCAAATTATCGGTGGTAGCATCCTGAAAAGATTGTGTGTAAGCCCTGTCACGGTATGACATCCTGTATAAATCAACTTTAGCGGTAAAATCAGATGCTTTAAATTGATAACCTAACTCATATGCGAACATTTTTTCAGCTACTGCTTTACTATTGATCTGGTTAGTAAACTGCTCAAATACGTTGGCGAAGTATGGTGGCTTAGTTAAATAACCAACGTTTGCAAACACGTTCATTTGCGAGTTAAGATTATAATTGGCACCGACTTTTGCCTGGTAAGTTAAGAAATTTACCCAACGACTGTTTTGTGCAGGGTCTCCATTCGCATAATCAAATGGGTCATTTCTTTTATCAGCATTTTCTGATCCCGACAGGGTTGCAAATACAGAAAAATCATCTTTCGAATATTCAGCCTGGGCAAAAGCGCCGCCTGATTCAACGTAGTCTATATTATTGTAGTTGATCTTTCCGTGGATGCCTTCAATACCCGAAGGATTGTTTACGTCGCCACCCTCTTTACCCTGACCAACATCAAATGAAGACGACAAAGAATATTGTACAAACTGAGCACCAAATAAGTCAGTCACCTGCTCATAGTGATCGCCATAATAATACCTTAAGTCGATACCGGCAGAAAGGTCGATGTATTTACCCAGCAAGGTTCTGTAAGTGCTTCTCAAACCGTACCAATGCGTTTTGTCGTGCTCGGCAAAGCCGTAATACAATGCCGAACCACCAGGGTTAGCGGCATTTGCAGCCTCCAATGCGTTATAGTTAACCGGTGTATAAAAACCGCCGGAACGTGGCAAAGTTGTTACAGATGTGCTTGCACCGCCGCTTGCACCAAGTAAATTACCACCACCATCGCCGTAAATGGCGTATAACACTGTTGACAGGCTTGATTTATCATTAATGGTCCACTCGTGGTTTAATGACAGGATGGGCTCGCTAAAGAAGTTGTTATGGGGATTATATGTCTGGCCATCTTTATAACCATAATATTCATTCAGTTGTGTGCCTTGTGGCGCCGCCTGGTAGTCAGACAGTAATTGCTCATAACGCTGGCCATGGGTTTGGCTGCCGCCGATCAAGTTTATGGAAAGACTTTGATTTGGGCTGATAACTTTTGAAATGTTAAAGAAATAATTGTAACCCAGGAAGTTTGAGCCATCAAACGGGTAAGCGCCCTGGATACGACTGCCTGAAAAAGTAGCAGCCCAGCCATTTTTATCCAGGCCTGTCGATACAAGCACGCTTGTTTTGTTCCAGCCGAAGCTTCCAATGCCTTCATATACGTAACCGCCGGCTTCCTGGTCGGTTGTGCGGGTAGTAACGTTTACCGTACCCCCAAATGATGGAACAATGATTTTAGAAGCGCCCAAACCGCGCTGAACCTGTATGGAACGGGTAGCATCGGTAATACCTGCAAAATCGGACCAATAAAGTGTGCCGGTTTCCGGGTCATTAACGGGGATCCCATTGATAGTATATGCTACGTTACCATTACTGGAAGTACTTGAAAAGCCCCTTATGCTCACGCGTCCATCGCCGTAACCACCTGTTCCCTGGCTGGTCATAACACCCGGAACCCCCATTAACAGGTCGGGTATTTCGCCATTACCAAGGTGCTCTTCTATAAATTGCTGACCGATAGTGGTAACTGCCACGGGGGTTTTCCTGTCGATAGCAACGTCACCGGTTATTACAACTTCGCTCATACCGGTAGCGCTCGATTTCATATTAATCTCGCCTAAGTTGGTGTTGCTTGTTACCGGCACATCCTGTGAGATATAACCAATATATGTTATAGTCAACACCGGGCCTTCTATACCGCTCACATCTATCTTGAACGTACCGTCAAGGCCTGCTGAAGTGGTTTTGGAAGTCCCTTTAACCGAGATCGATGCACCGGTAAGCGGATCTTTTGTAACAGCGTCAATTACCTTACCTGTAACACGCGTCCGGACGTTGGCAACTTGTGCAAAAGCGAAACAGCCTGTAAAAATTGAAATAAATAAAATTAGTAAGTGCTTCCTCATAAGCTCTAAATTTTGTTGTAAATAATCAAGTCAGTTAATTTATCACCAAAAATATAGAACAACATTATTAATAATGTTAAGCTAATATTAAGAGTTATTACACATTTATCAACACATATTAACAATTTTACAAATCCGTAAATAAAAATCCACTTTTGATAAAATATTTATAATTAACTATTACTTAACAACTACAATCTTCTTTTAAGTTAAAAATACCGGCGCAACAAACGTGTTAATTTTTCGATTTGGTGGCTTTTGTTTAACTTTGAAGACGAAATAGCGCTTTAAGCTCTTTCAAAATCTATTGATGTTCAACATAACCAACGGTATTTCCGTTAAAGTCTTCGTTTATAATTCGGTTGTATATCGAATAAAACACAAATGATCTTTAAATAAAATATTATAATCAAAATATGACTTACGATTTAATTGTTATTGGTTCAGGTCCGGGCGGATATGTTGCGGCTATACGTGCCTCGCAACTGGGTTTAAAAACTGCCATCGTTGAAAAGGAATCATTGGGCGGTATATGCCTCAACTGGGGTTGTATCCCAACTAAAGCGCTTATAAAAAGCGCCGAAGTATTTGAATACATTAATCACGCCGCCGACTATGGTATAAAAGTAGCGGACAGCGAAGTTGATTTCGAAGCGATAATAAAACGCAGCCGTGGTGTTGCCGACGGAATGAGCAAAGGCGTGCAGTTTTTGATGAAAAAGAACAAGATCGACGTGATTATGGGTACCGGCAAGTTAAAAAGCAAGGGTACTGTTTCGGTATCAACAAATACCGGCACACAAGAATTTACTGCCAAACATATTATCATTGCAACAGGCGGCCGCTCGCGTGAACTTCCAAACCTTAAGCAGGATTACAAAAAAGTGATTGGCTATCGCCAGGCTATGATATTACCCAAAAAACCAGCCTCATTAATCGTTGTAGGGTCAGGCGCTATCGGGATTGAATTTGCTTATTTATACAATGCAATCGGGACGAAAGTTACCGTTGTTGAATTTTTAGACAATATCGTACCCCTGGAGGACGAAGAAGTTTCAAAACAACTGGCACGTATCCTTAAAAAACAAGGGATAGCTATCATGACTTCCTCAAATGTGGAATCGGTTGATACCAGTGGTGATCTGTGTAAAGTACAGGTAAAAACGGCTACCGGAACTGAAACACTTGAGGCAGAGATTGTTCTGTCGGCGGTTGGTATTTCTACCAACATCGAAGGTATTGGCCTCGAAGAAAATGGTGTAGTTACAGAAAAAGGTAAGGTTGTAGTTGATGATTTTTACCGTACTAATATCGAAGGTGTTTATGCCATTGGTGATATCGTTAAAGGCCAGGCCCTCGCACACGTTGCTTCTGCTGAAGGAATTATTTGTGTTGAAAAGATAGCCGGGTTAAAACCTGAGCCATTAAATTATAACAACATACCTGGTTGTACTTACTGCTCGCCCGAGGTTGCATCAGTTGGATACACCGAAAAAGCAGCGAAGGAAGCAGGTTATGAAGTTAAGGTAGGAAAATTCCCGTTCTCAGCATCAGGAAAAGCCAGTGCGGCAGGTGCAAAAGAAGGGTTTGTGAAATTAATATTCGATGCGAAATACGGTGAGTTTTTAGGCGCGCACATGCTGGGCCATAATGTTACAGAAATGCTTGCCGAGGTTGTTACAGCGCGTAAGCTGGAAGCAACCGGCCATGAGATCATCAAATCGGTACATCCGCACCCAACAATGAGCGAAGCTATAATGGAAGCTGCCGCTGAAGCTTATGGGGAATGCATACATCTTTAATAGATTTTAGAATTACGATTTCAGATTTACGATTTTATTATCATCGTAAATCTGAAATCTAAAATCGTAAATCAAATCATCATCTTTGAAAACATATCCCACAATACTATTCCTGCTGAAACTACTACGTTAAAGGAATGTTTAGTGCCAAATTGCGGGATTTCTATGCAGGCATCGATATTTTCCATCACTTCGTCGCTTACCCCGTTTACTTCATTGCCAAATATAATTGCATATTTTTGATTGCTTTCCGGTGTAAAATCATGCAGCATGATGCTGTTTTCGGCCTGTTCAATGGCAACTATCAGGTAACCTTCGCTGCGTAATTTTTCTACAGCTTGCAAGGGGGTTTCGTAGTAGCTCCAGTTAATGGATTGCGTAGCGCCAAGCGCGGTTTTCTCGATCTCGCGATGCGGTGGTTGGGCGGTAATACCACAAAGACAAAGTTGCTCAACCGCAAAACCATCGGCAGTGCGAAATATTGAACCAATATTGTGCATGCTCCTGACATTGTCAAGCACAACCGTAACGGGAAATTTTTGACCGGCTTTAAATTCTGCAACCGAGGCGCGATTTAATTCATCAAGTTTTAATTTGCGCATTTTTTTTGAAAACTTAAAGCAGAAAGCTATTAATGTTCATTTTAACCAGGAGCTTTAAGCATTGTGCTTTAAGCTTTTAGCTCTCCCACCCCATCACCGATAAGCGAGTTATAAACCGAAGGTGCATAGCCTATTTTATCAGTATAGTATTTCGTTACTTGCTGTTTAAAGTCATCAAAACTATTTTTTTTAACAAGGGCAATAGCACAACCTCCGAACCCGGCACCAGTCATCCGGGCGCCGGCCACATCGGGGTTTGTTTTACTATATTCAACTACTGTATCAAGTTCCTTACCGCTAACCTCATATAAGTTGCATAACGAGTTGTGAGATGCATACATCAGGCGGCCAAATTCGTCAAGATTGTTATTTGCAAGCGCCACGGCGGCTGATTTAACACGATCGTTTTCTTCGACAACGTGCCGCGCGCGGTTACACAGTACTTCACCTTTAATTAAGTGGCAATATTGGTTAAAAGTATCGGTATCAATATCACATAGGTTTTTAATATCAAGTTCCCGCTGCAATGCCGTTAACGCAGCCTGGCATTCAGTAACACGTTCATTATATTTCGATTCAGCCAGTTTTCTGGGTTTATTTGTGTTTATGATCGCTAAAACATAATCGCCAAGGTTGCTATCAACCGCCTGGTAGTCCAACGTATCACAATTCAGCATCAGCGCCTTGTTCTTTTCGCCAAAAGCGACAGCAAACTGATCCATTATTCCGGAGTTTACCCCGATAAATTGGTTTTCTACCGATTTTGACAACTTCACCAGGTCAAGCCCGGAGTAGCCGCCATTGAACAGGCTATTTAATGCAAAAGCAGTTACAACTTCTATAGACGCGGAAGACGACAATCCTGAACCGATTGGGATATCACCATAAAAAAGCATATCCAACCCCTGCAATTGGTGACCGTCTTTCAAAAAATAATCGATTACACCTAAGGGATAATTAAACCAACCGTCGCCATTTTTAGTGTAAGCATCTTGTACAGGGATTTCCAACCTTTCCTCGAAATTCAAACTATCAAACCTAAAAACCCCTTCATTATTAGGCGATACCAGCAGCCATGTACCAAATGTAATTGCACATGGCATTACCAACCCGCCATTATAGTCAATGTGTTCGCCAATAAGATTCACACGGCCCGGGCAGAAATAAGCATTTTGAGCTTCTTTGTTATATATATTTTTAAATTCCTGATAAAGATTGTTTTTCATTTACGTTATAAAAATAATTGCGAACCGCAAATATTGTAAAAATGTAAAACTTATTTTTTATTTTTTGAAGTATAACTATACCCATTAATCCATTAGACTAATTTGTTCAATTATAAACAACCACAGGGTCATAACATAAAAAAGCCGGTCAGTAAAACTGTCCCGGCTACTATTTATATTAACCAATCTTGCTTATTGTTTTGTTCTTTGACCAGTAACCAGGTTTATAATATATACCGTACCGTTAAGAGTTAAGGTTGCCGTTCCGTCGCCGTTGAAAACCAGGGTGCCGGTATAGCTAAAGTTGCCTTTTTTCGGCACATAACCGGTCACCGATGTTGTCGCCGTCCCGCTTGCGATGATACGCGATGAGCGTGTTATTGTAAGCCCGTTTATTACGATATCAACATTGTTGGTTCCATGATTTGAAGTATCGATCTTTGAGGTAAATGCCCCGTTTCGCTTGTATTCGCCATTGATAACAAAGCTGGTTGCGGTAGGCTGCAACCCTGTAACGGTAAATGCCGAACTGCCGGAATTGGTGGATGAAATATTTTGGTTGCTGAAGCTATTATTGTAAACCAAATTACTCGAAAGGTTATCAGGCATATTGCTAACACAATTTACAACAAAATTATAGGTAGACATGTAACTATACGTTGACGGCGAACCGGTGGCGCTTTGGTGTGAAACGGTATCAGAACGTATTGTACCGCATACAGGATGCGAGTTGGCAATAACATTTGCGTTGAATGTGGCATCGTTAGAAAGATTAGCTACACCGCTAATTGACGCACTCACCATATCGGCGGCCTCGCCATTTGAAACGTTACCGTTAGTACGAATTGAGCTGTTATTCTTCACACATGCCACTGCACCTAACAGCAGCATCGCCATTAAAGATAATTGTATTTTTTTCATAACTTTTTCATTTTAACAGGGATAATAATATTTTGATTATCCTGATTAAAAAAGGTTTAAAATGTTGTGAAAAAAAATCTTTAAATAATTCAAATAAAAATCCCCTTAAATACCGATTCGTTTTCAGGTAGTATTTAAAGGGATATAAATTATTTACCGCCGGTTTTTATTGAGGCGAAATAGTGTTTAACTCGCGTACATCTTCCTCGGTAAGCTCAAGATTAACAGCCTGCATATTTTCCTCCAGGTGCGCAACGCTTGAGGTGCCGGGTATCAATAAAATATTTTCTGAATGGTTGAGCAGCCAGTTTAACGCCACCTGGTGAACTGTTGCATCATGTTTTTCGGCAACCTGTTTTAGTTTTTCCTGGCTGGTTACATTGCCGCCTCCCAGCGGGAACCATGGAATAAATGCGATATTGTGTGCCTTGCAATATTGAAGTACAGGTTCCCATTTACGGTTATCAACACTATACATATTTTGTACCGACACTACTTCAAAAAATTCCTGCGCCCTTTTTATCATATCAACATCCACTTCTGAAAGCCCGATATGGTTGATCAACCCTTCATCCTGAGCCTTTCTTAAAAACTCAAAACTTTGTTCGGCAGGAATTACCGGGTCTACACGGTGTAACTGGTAAAGATCAATTTTATCCAATTTCAATCGCTTCAAGCTGCCTTCCAATGCTTTTCTGAGGTGATCAGGGTGGGCATCCACCGGCCACTCATCCGGCCCGGTGCGCAGCAGGCCACCCTTTGTACCTATAACCAGGTCAACCGGATATGGGTACAATGCCTCGGCGATCAATTCTTCCGACACATGCGGACCATAACTATCAGCAGTATCGATAAAATTTACGCCAAGCTCTACCGCACGTTTTAATACGCTAATAGCTTCGCCTTCGTCTTTAGGTGGCCCCCATATACCTTTTCCGGTTAAGCGCATAGCGCCGTAACCCATTCTATTTATTGTTAGTTCGCCCCCTATAGTCAAGGTCTTCTCTAACGAAATTGCTGTGTTGTTCATAAGTAAAGTTTTTTAATTATAATAACAACACCATTTTCAATTAATTGTTCTTTGATGACATCTGTTAAATGTCATTTAAATCAATCACAATACCGCCAAAATTGTATATTGGCATTAAAATCTAGTAATTATGAAAGAGCAAAATTATACACATCATTCGCGCTATGTAATGGGTTTTCACTTTGTATTAGCCGGACTTTTGATCGTGGGCACCGTGAGCTCGCTTGTAAATGTCTGGATACAAATTTCAACTAAGGATAAACTCATGGAATCGGTATTAATAGCACTACTTTTTGTATGCGGCTTATTCCTTTTCTGGTATAGCAGGCAGTTTCCCATAAAAGCACAAGACAGGGTTATCCGTGCCGAAGAGAATCTCCGTTATTTTATCTTAACCGGCGAACAATTGGACATACGATTAACTATGAGCCAGATAGTAGCCTTGCGATTTGCGCCCAACGACGAATTTGTTGAATTGGCCGATAAGGCTGCAAATGAACAACTCACGCCAAAGCAAATAAAACAGGCCATAAAACAATGGCGGGCCGATCATCACCGCATGTAATGCAATAAAAACGCAGGCGCAAAATTTGCGCCTGCGTTTTTACACTCTTTTTATCTGCTACTCTTTTGCAGGCTGAGCTGTGGCCGGTGGCGTTACAGGCACCGGCTGAACCGGTGTTTTTTTGGGCGGCGGTGGCAATATCTTTGTCCTGTTTGGTTGATTTTGCGGCTGCGCTGGCCTGGGTTGATTTTGAGCGGGTGCCGGATTTGGCTGCTGCTGGGCAGGCGTTGGATTTACCGGCGCCGGCTGTCTCCTAACATCCGGCTGACTTTGTGACGGGGCCGGATTTGGGTTCATAATTACATGCGGCCTCCTTACCTCGGGATTCTGCTGTTGCTGGCCCTGGTTCGGATTTTGGTTGTTCCCTTGCCCGGTACGCGGTTGTTGATTTGGTTGATTCGGGTTTTGGTTATTGCCTTGTCCGTTGCGGGGCTGTTGGCCATTTTGGTTTTGATTATTTCCCTGGTCACCACGCGGTTGTTGACTTGGTTGATTAGGAGTTGTGCTATTGCCTTGCCCGTTGCCTGGCTGCTGGCTATGTTGGTTTGGATTTGGGCTGTTAATTTGACCGTTACTGGGTTGCTGTCCGGTTTGGTTTGGATTTTGGCTGTTACCTTGCCCGTTACCCGGCTGCTGACCATGCTGGTTCGGATTTTGGTTGTTACCTTGCCCATTACCCGATTGCTGACCATGCTGGTTCGGGTTTTGGTTTTGGTTATTGCCTTGCCCGTTTCCCGGTTGCTGACCGTGCTGGTTCGGATTTTGGTTATCACCCTGTCCGTTATCAGGGTTTCGATCGCGACGATAACGCGGCTGATTTGGATTTTGGTTGTTACCCCGATCGTAAGATATAACCCCGGCAGGCGCAGGCCTGTTATTACCCTGCCTGTTGCCCTGATTGATGTTAGGACGATATACGTTAAGCCCGCCGTTATTGATTGATTGCCCTGGTCTTGGGCTGTCAGTCACCTTCACCTGCCTGATTGGGTTATGTGTTATGCCTTCCACCTGGGTGATGCCCGGCCCGCGATTGTATCTAATGCGGGCAGTATTATGATCGTTCACATCATAATCAGCCGCACTGATAATTCTGACGCCTGCACTAAAATTATTATTGTTGTCGCGTACTATATAGTGGTTTACATCTTGCCTGTTTAACTGCTGGGCACTAACAAAATTCCAATCGCGATTTTGCGGCCTCCAGCCGCCATTTACATCTACTCTTGGCGGAGCGGGAGCCCATCCATAATAATCTCCCGATTGCCCCCAGGTTACCCAAGCCGGTGCCCACTCTTGTCCGGGTAACCATAACCAGCCGTAGTTATCGTCAAAAAACCAATTTCCATAGTGGAAAGGCGCCCATCCCCAACTATAGTTAGATACCCATGTCCATCCATAATCGCTGTACACCCAGTATCCGTTTGTATCATACGGCCTGAAATCCTGATCGACATTGGGCTGCCATACATAACCATAATCCGGAGAATCAATCCATTGGCCATAAGGGCTCAATTCATCGTAAAAAACCTGGTCGGTTTGTTGTGGCTCATTATAGGCCTGCTGCGGCTGACTGTTATCAGATGGTTGATAAGTGATGATAAGCGGCGAGCAGCCGGTTAAAACTGACATAACCAGGATGCTATATAATATCTTTTTCATGATAAGCTATTTAATATCGGTTGAATAATTTATACGGTTATGACAGGGGGCGCATACCATAAGTTTAAAGGAACAAATATTATTTACCGGTAAAGAATATTGAAGCTGAGGGGATTCTCAAATCCTTTTATGAGGGGCATTGTAAATAAGACGGGGCAAGATAAGATTATAATACTTGTCCGGAAAAAGTTTAAATAAAAATCGCCATTGCTTTACTCTTGCAATGACGACTCAAAATATTAACCCAAAAAAGGCAATTAATGCCAGGCGCCAATAATAACACCCATTAAGGTTAATGCAATAAGGCTATATCCCCCATTGATAAATATATATTTCCAGCTTTTAAGCTCAAACAAACCGACAATGCCTATTGCTGAAAACGCAATCAACCCGGTATGAAAACCTACTTTGCTGCCAAATTCAACATTGGTGCCCGCGGGATCTGACAAGAAAAGCGCTATAATGAAAGCCATTATAAGCGAAAAAACAAAAGTAAAGCCGAATATTTTACTCTTATTTCCGGTTTTCATTTGTTCCTGGGTGAGGTTTGCCGCGGCCAGCCATGCATTCCCAAATAAGATTTTGGAGTACCAAAGGCCCCCAACTAAAAATGACGACAAAGCAGCAACAACTGTTGCCAGCCAATTAATGTGTGAAATATCCATTGCGTTTAATAATTTAAGTTAAATAAATATAGAAATATAATTTTGTCTAATTCAAATTTTCAGCTCAATTAAGGCAGTGACGCATTAACAGCGCGACCGGTTAAGCCGGATATAGAAATACAATAAATTATTTTTCTATATTTATACTATATGCAATTCGATAAGTTATTATCATATTGCCATTACAGGAGAACCTATGTTACATCTTACATAATTCAATGAATAAAAAAGACGAAACAAAATATCTCGCTAAAGAATGGAAAGCGATGAACAGCCATCTCAAAGTTTTCCTGGAATCGGGCGACCAGGAAGAATTGCACCGCTTCAGGGTTCAGATAAAAAAGGTTAGGGCTATGCTCAGCCTGTTTGAAAATACGTCAAAACAACAGCACCTTCTTAAAGACTTTAAACCGGTACGGAAAATATTTAAATATGCCGGGCAAATAAGGGATGCCTACACTAATTTGCAATTAGGTGAGCGTTATCAACTTAAAAACGAAGTTTTTGAAAGCAGCCAGCAAAAAATAATTGAGGAAGGCACTTTGGAATTTAAACAACATGGCAAAAAACACTTGAAACATATAAAAAGTGTTTATAAGCAACTTAAAAAGCAACTATCAAAAGCACACAATAAAGCTATTGCAGAATATTATAAAAAACAATTGCAGGAGATTTCCGGTAATTTAACCGTATCCGGTTTTAATGAGGATATGCATACCAATCGTAAACTGATAAAGATTTTGGTTTATAACCATAAACTCGCTAATAAGGCACTAAACGGGTCTGTTCCGTTTAATGTGGCCTATCTCGACAAATTACAGGGCGCTATTGGCGAATGGCACGATAATGTTATAGCGGCTGAGTTATTTTCGACACCTGAATTGAACGACAAACCAACCGTGACTAAAATAAACAGGAAAAACGTAAGTGTAAAACGAAGTATAACATTACTGGCTGATGATTTTTTGAACAAGGCTACAACAATAGAATTGAAAACAGCCAAATAATATTCAATAATGGGAGTTGAGATTGAGCGGAAGTTTTTAGTAGACCATGAAAAATGGAAAAAACTTGCCAAACCGCAGGGAACACATTTCAGGCAGGGTTATTTATTAAATGATGATAACCGCACTATAAGGGTACGGGTTACCGATAAAAATGGCTTCATCACTTTAAAAGGAGCCTCGACTGGCATCAGTCGCAAAGAATATGAATATTCGATACCTGTTACTGAAGGAAATGAATTGCTCGACACGTTCGCCCTATCGGAAATTGAAAAAGTGCGTTACTGTATCACCTTTGCCGGCAAACTGTGGGAAGTTGACGAGTTTTTAGGTGACAATGCCGGCCTGATTATGGCGGAGATTGAATTACAAAGCGAAGACGAAACATTTGAAAACCCTGAATGGATAACCAGTGAAGTAAGCTATGATGAAAGATATTATAATTCTTACCTCTCGTTAAATCCTTACAAAACCTGGGCTAAATAATTTACATACACTCGGGTAATAGTAAAAGGCAGTCCATCACTTCGTCGTCGCCTGTTTTAACATATTTATCGCCTTGGGGGCTGGTTGCCGGTATCAAAAGTATCTTGTTACCAAACTTGTCGATAATATAAGCTTCGCCGTCTTCGTGTTTTATCCAGTCGTGCAGTTTTGCCCTATCGGTTACGCCATTCACATTAACACGCTCATTTACCCATTCTACATAGTCGATAGCCAGCCAGGGATTATCATAAACGCCTTCGTCTCTTTTAATACAAATTATACGTACCGCCATTGTAATGTAGTTTATTAACCAGGTGCGGTAAAAATAAACCTAAACTATTACGTGTATAGCCGTAAATTCTCTTGACTTTATGCGTATAAGTACGCAAAATGAGCTCAGTTATAATTTAAGGAGTCGAGACAAGACAACTGTTTTAACCAATAAAAAATTGCTGGCTAATTATCTTGCCATATTCAACTTTATAAACAGCGAGTTCCTCGATCATTTTATGTTCGCCGTTACGGGCAAAGTCCATTGAAATTACCACGCTGAAATAATTGCCCGCAAAAATGGCTTCAGAAACTTTAACTGCATGAATTTCTGCAGTGGCAAGGAACTGTTTTTCCCTTTCCACCAAATTTGCCAATCCTTTTAACGGCTCATTTTTATAGATAGGGTCGATACTTTCAGCATGTTCTGAATACAATTCGGCATAAGCCTGCACAAATTTCTTTTCGTTACATAATGATGCAAGGCGGCTTGCTATTTCTGGGATCGTGTTCATTTTATTATTATTTATATACCCTGCCGATTACAGGATCGTTAACTATCATCTTTTTTAGCTCTAACGGATCAATCAGGCCCTGGTGTGCATAAACTACTTTTCCATCAGGTTCAACTAACATAGTATAAGGCAGTGCACCCGCCCATTTGGGATCAATCGCCTCAATCAGCTTATATTTATCATCAACCGAAAATATATAGTTAGTACCAGAAGCCTGCTTTTTCTGTAAAAACTTCAATGCCTTATCTTTTTTATCCGGGTCATCGGCGCTGATGCTCACAAATTCAAAATCGCGCCCGCGGTACATCCGGTTCATGGTTATAAAGTCGTTGAATTCCTCCACGCATGGCCCGCACCAGGTGGCCCACACATTTATTAACCTTAATTTATCCGAATGGTTTTTTAAAAGTTCGGCTATTCCTGCGGCGTTAATGGTATCTATCCTAACGGGTTCTTTTGCCCACTCAATATTTGCTTTATCAATCCAAGTGCTTTTTTCGGCCCATTTTATCGAGCAACCAAAAACTTTCGTAGTAGCTACCGGCACTTCTTTACCCGCCAGAAGCGCATCTATAGCATTACGGGCATCAAAACTATGTGGCGTTTTACGTGGATTCTCCACATCATCTA
>CAZZUU010000016.1:19812-23908 GCA_964657275.1 uncultured Mucilaginibacter sp.
GCCGGAGTACCGCAGCTTTCTGTCCCTATCAAAAATAAAAATATGCGGCGTTGCTATAGGGCCATATTGTTTTGAAGCTATTTCGGTTTCGCCATCGAAAAGGTAAGGAAAATTGAAATTCTTGTCCTTTGCGCGGATTTTCATCTCATCAAAAGTATCGCCCAAATCGGTATAGCCTAATTCATCCAGCCGTATAGAGGCCGGGTTGTTAGGATTTATTCCAACCACCTTTACCCCTTTTGCAGCGTAGTCCTTTGTAAGCTGAACTATCCTGTCTTCGTAAGCTTGCGACGACGGGCAGTGATTACACATAAAAACAATGGCAAGCACCTTTGCATTTTTAAAAGATTGTAAGGTGTAAGTTTTTCCATCAACGCCCGGCAAATTAAAAGCCGGGGCACTTGCGCCAATTTCCAGGGTTTTATGATCCTCAACAGCATGTGCTGTATAAACCAGTCCGGTCGCTAAAAACAAAATACAACTCATTAAAAAAAGGGACTTTTTCATTCTGTTCGATTTTAAACCAGGTTTTTAATTTAATTGGCAAGTAAATATAAAACACATTGCCGGCATTTAACTATCATCACACCGTTTTTACAATTCGGTCTTAAGATGATCGGTCTTATATAATACATGTGTTTTTAAACTGTTTCCGTATTCAACCAGCGGATGCTCAAACTCCCCTTGTTTTATCATACCCAATTTTATCATCACGGCCTCTGACCGCTGGTTATGAACCGAAGTAAACGAATAAATTTCTTTTAATTGAAGCACGTTTATTCCATAGTCAATACAAGCCCTCGCCGCTTCGGTTGCAAAGCCGTTGCCCCAGGCAGCTTTTGCCAGGCGCCATCCTATTTCAACACAGGGCGTAAAATAACTTTCGAAGCGCGGATGCGATAAGCCTGTAAAGCCAATAAATTCGTTATTATCCCTTCGTTCTAAAGCAAATAAACCATAATTGTACTCCGCAAAATGGTTCCCTATTCTTTCAAACTGGGCCAGTGTTTCTTCACGGGACAAGGTCGCCGGGAAAAACTCCATGACCTCCGGATCCTGGTTTAATTTTATAAAAAGCTCAACATCTGATGGCATCCAGTCCCGCAGGATTAAACGGGGCGTTTCAACATAAATCATAGGTAGCTTAATTTTTAACGAAATGTAGTATCGGCTGGGGCGTTAAAAGTCAAAATTAAATTTTTTAGCTCATGAAAATATAGTAGATTTATAGGTAACAGCGATTTTTGTATATTCTATGTTAGAATGATAGCGTTTCAAGCCAAATAAAATATTATTAAATTTTTAATAAAATGCATATTTTATTAACAGTATAATAATTTAATAGCCTTTGAAAATTATTTTTTTTAGATTTATTCAAAAATTTTGAGATATTTTAAATTCAAAGCTGTAATCAGTAATTTCGTGGTTATACCCATTATATAAACAAGCTTAATTTACAATGGATCAGACTGAATGTGAACAGGGCCTTTACAGGCAAGAATTTGAACACGATTCCTGCGGAACAGGATTTATAGCCAACATCAACGGTCATAAATCAAACCAGATCATAGACGATGCGCTTACCATGCTCGAAAACATGGAGCACCGCGGCGCGTGTGGCTGTGATCCTGAGAGCGGAGATGGCGCAGGTATATTAATACAACTACCCCACGAGTTTTTGATGGAAGAATGCTCTAACCTGGAGATCAGCTTACCCGAAGCGGGCGAGTATGGCGTAGGTATGATATTTTTCCCTAAGGACTCCTCACTTAAAAAAGCTTGCCGTATTATTATTGGCAATGCTGTTGAGCGTTTAGGATTACAAAAACTGGGCTATCGTAAAATAACGGTTAACTCATCAACCATCGGTGAAACTGCACGTAAGGCAGAGCCGGATGTTGAGCAATTATTTATTTTAAGGCCGCACCATATCACCAATACCGACGATTTTGAGCGTAAGCTATTCGTACTAAGACGCTATATTAATAAAACCGTCAGCGAAACCGTACCAAACGCATCCGAGCATTTCTATTTTACCTCATTATCTTGTAAAACAATCATTTACAAGGGGCAGGTAACCACTTACCAGTTGCGTAAATATTACAGTGACCTTTCTGATCCGCGCCTGGCGTCAGGGCTTGCCATGATCCACTCGCGTTTTTCAACAAATACTTTTCCGTCGTGGAAACTGGCACAGCCATTCAGGCTGATTGCCCATAACGGCGAGATAAACACACTTACCGGTAATTTAAACTGGTTTTATTCCGGACTGAAATCTTATGCATCTTCCTACTTCACTAATGAAGAAATGGAGATGCTGCTGCCGGTTATAGATAACAACCAATCCGATTCCGCTTGTCTTGATAATATTATCGAGATATTGTTACATAGCGGCCGTTCATTACCGCATGTGATGATGATGCTGGTGCCCGAAGCATGGGACGGCAATGAACAAATGGACCCGATCAAGAAAGCGTTTTACGAATTTCATGCTTCTTTAATGGAGCCTTGGGACGGCCCTGCTGCTATAAGCTTTACCGACGGCAAATTAGTGGGTGCCTTACTTGACAGAAATGGCTTACGCCCATTGCGTTATGTAGTTACTAAAGATGGACGTGTTATTGCCGCATCTGAAGCAGGGGTACTTAACCTTGATGAGAAATTAGTATTACGCAAGGGACGTTTACAGCCCGGAAAAATGTTATTGATCGATACCGAGAAAGGTAAGATCATAACAGACGACGAAATTAAGCACCAGGTGGCTTCACGGCAGCCTTACGGCCGCTGGCTTGAGAATTATAAAATACGCTTGAGTGAACTGGCCGAAGCGCGTTTAGCATTTGCCAGTTTATCTGATGACTCTGTTTTCCGTTACCAGCAGGTTTTTGGTTACAGCCGCGAGGATATCGATACCATCATTAAGCCTATGGCGCTTGACGGGAAAGAGCCGATAGGGTCTATGGGCACCGACGTGCCTTTAGCTATATTATCTGATAAACCGCAGCATTTATCCAGTTATTTCAAGCAGTTTTTTGCCCAGGTTACCAATCCTCCCATCGACCCGATACGCGAGCGTTTGGTAATGAGCCTATCAACCTTTATAGGCAATAACGGCAATTTGCTTGATGAAGATAAAATGCATTGCCATTGTGTGGTTTTGAAGCATCCTATTCTTAAAAATCACCAGCTTGAAAAACTGAGAAGTATTGATACCGGCATGTTTCATGCTAAAACGCTTCAAACTTATTATAATGCAGATGGTATGCCGGGTTCGCTTGAAAAAGGGATTGCCAGGCTTTGCCGCTATGCTGAAGATTCGGTAGATGATGGTTTCGAGGTATTGATCCTTTCTGACCGCGCTATCGACTCTGAACATGCGCCTATACCATCGTTATTGGCCGTATCAGCTGTTCATCACCATTTAATTAAAAGCGGTCGCAGAGGCGCAGTTGGTATCGTAGTTGAAACCGGCGACACCTGGGAAGTTCATCATTTCGCCTGTCTGCTTGCTTTTGGCGCAACGGCAATAAATCCTTACCTGGCTTTATCTACCATTGAAACGTTGAAAAACAATGGCAGCATGGAAACCAGCCTGGATGTAAAGACGCTGCAAAAAAACTATGTAAAATCAGTGAACGACGGTTTGTTGAAGATATTCTCTAAAATGGGAATATCCACCCTTCAATCTTATCATGGCTCACAGGTTTTTGAAATCTTGGGGCTTAACAAATCTGTTGTCGACCGTTATTTCTGCGGTGCTGTTACCCGTATCGGCGGCTTGGGCCTTGATGAAATTGCCCGCGAATCGCTTTGTAAGCATAAGTTAGGTTTCGGGGGATCAAAATCGGGCGAACGGCTATTGCCTGAAGGTGGTATTTACCAGTGGAAACGCCGCGGCGAATCGCACTTGTTTAACCCAACAACCGTACACTTATTGCAGCATGCAACACGTAGCAACGATTATTCGGTATATAAAGCTTATGCGAAAGAAATAAATGAGCAGAGCGAAAAGCATTACACCATAAGGGGATTGCTTGATTTTGCACATCATCGCGAAGCCATCAGCATAGATGAAGTTGAACCGGCAGAAAACATC
>CAZZUU010000017.1:0-10495 GCA_964657275.1 uncultured Mucilaginibacter sp.
TGAAAATCTCCGGGATGAAAAAGATAGTGGTATTAACCGGCGCAGGCATTAGCGCAGAAAGCGGCTTAAAAACCTTCAGGGATAGTGATGGCTTATGGGAGGGTTATAACATTGAAGATGTAGCCACGCCTGAAGCATGGGAACATAATCCTGGCCTGGTGCAGGAGTTTTACAACCTGCGGCGTAAATCGGTATTGGAGGCAACGCCTAATGCTGCTCACTATGCTCTGGCACAACTCGAAGAAAAATTCGACGTAACAGTGATAACACAAAATATCGATGACCTGCACGAAAGGGGAGGTTCGACCAAAGTAATTCACCTGCATGGAATTATCACACGTTCACAATCCAGCGCGAACCCGGAGTTAACCTATCCAATTGACGGATGGGAGCTGCGAATGGACGAAGTTTGCGAGTTAGGCTCACCATTGAGGGCGCATGTAGTTTGGTTTGGGGAGCCTGTACCGATGATTGATAAAGCAGCTAAGATTTGTATGGGCGCTGATTTGTTTATTTTGGTGGGATCATCGCTGGCGGTTTATCCCGCTGCTGGCTTAATTAATTTTGTGCCGCCGGATGTGCCAAAGTATATCATTGATCCCCGCATTCCGCAGGTTAGCAGGGATAGTTCTATGATAAAAATCGAGGAAAAGGCTACAGTCGGCTTGCCGAAATTGGTGAACGAATTGTTAACACTATAATTCCCAGTAAGATTATTTAGATATGACGCAATGTATTTTTAACTGGAGCGGCGGTAAGGATAGCGCACTGGCCCTTTATTACTGCCTTCAAAATCCCGATCTGGATATTAAATATCTTGTCACCACCATCAATGATGAGGCGGATAGGATATCCATGCACGGAGTACGCACTGAGCTATTGATCAAGCAGGCTGAAAGGATGGGGATCCCCTTGTACCAGATCCGCCTTCCCGAGATGCCTGGGATGGAAGCCTATGATAACATCATGCGCAAACATCTTGAATACTTCAGGGATGAGGGGATAACACACTCCATATTCGGGGATATATTTTTAGAAGATTTGAAACAGTACAGGGATCAGCGGCTGGCTGAAGTGGGGATGACTGGTATCTATCCTTTATGGAAACGCAACACCCATGAATTGATAGACGAGTTTTTAGAATTGGGATTCGGCACGGTAATAGCCTGCACCCAGGAACGTTTGGAGCGGATAGCAGGAAAGGAGATCACCATCGAACTTATTAAGTCGTTACCCGATGATATAGACGTCTGCGGAGAGAACGGTGAGTTTCACACCTTTGCTTTTAAAGGCCCGATATTTAAAAACGAGATCAAATACAAAACAGGGGAGAAGATTTTTAAAGAATATAAGGCTCCCAAAAATACTAACGACACCTGTGTTTCTGATACCACAAAAAAGTTTTACGGCTTTTTGTATTGCGATTTAATTCCGGCGTAGTTCCCATTAATTTGGTGATCTTGTTCGCCAAATATAATTTCGTTTGTATTGATAAATATTTAATAATCAAAGTATTAAATTGTTTTATATGAACTATCTATTTTAATTGAGCGATCATATATTCCGTTTTGGTGGGAGTATGTCAAAGAAAGATTCAAATAACATGACTTTATAATATAAAATATTAATTATCAATATGTTATATATATTAAGTTAATTAATAATTGTAGCGATGATAACTTTCTTTAAAATCCTTTCGCATTTCTGCAAATCGCGTGGAAACGTTTTTTAAAAACACCTCGTCGAGCAATTCAAAAACACTGTTTACATCATCCATTAAATCGGCTTCTGCAACTTTGTAGGATTGCTCCAGGTTCCCCTGCTCTATCTTCACAATGAACTTACGGTTCATATTCAGAATGGATATTTTAAATTCGGGATGAGGTAGTTCGGCGATAATTCTCATATACTATGCTAAATAAAAGATTAAATATGAGATTCATTTTATTTAGTTTCAACACCTCTGCGTTATTTTTGTATCATGGCTGAAGATTTAAGTATTACCATATCAACTGATAAAGCCGTTCAATATCAGTCGCTGATGCCCCAAATAGCGGCGCTAATCAACGGGGAACCGGATTTGATTGCCAACCTGGCAAATATTTGCGCCGCGCTTAAGGATCAGTTTAAGTGGTTTTGGGTGGGATTTTATCTGGTAAAAGACGATGAGCTGGTTTTAGGTCCATTCCAGGGGCCAGTAGCATGCACGCGTATTGCATTTGGAAAGGGAGTTTGCGGTGCGGCGTGGGAACAAGCCACACTTATGATTGTGCCCGATGTAGAAAAATTTCCGGGCCATATCGCTTGTAGCGCTTTATCCAGATCGGAAATAGTTATCCCCGTTTTTAGTGATGGCAAAGTGTCTGCGGTATTAGACGCAGATAGCGAGAGCCTCAACCAATTTGACGATGTAGACGCCAGATATCTTGAGCAAATTGTAAATCTGATAGCCTTTAAATGAGTAAGGTATATTTAATTGCCGGCCTTGGCGCCGACACACGTGTCTACAACAATATCGATTTAAATGACCACGAAGTTATTTGCCTTAATTGGATTGAACCAAACGAGACTGACAGTTTAGTTACCTATTCGCAAAAACTTATAAATCAATACAATATAAGTTACCATTCGATAATTATTGGTAATTCATTGGGAGGGATGATTGCGGTTGAAATGGCAAAGCTTATCCCGATAAAAAATG
Source organism: uncultured Mucilaginibacter sp. (assembly GCA_964657275.1). Taxonomy (GTDB): domain Bacteria; phylum Bacteroidota; class Bacteroidia; order Sphingobacteriales; family Sphingobacteriaceae; genus Mucilaginibacter. The sequence continues at coordinate 2,702 of CAZZUU010000017.1, forward strand.
TGATTCTTATTTCGAGTATAAAGACAGTTGACGAAGCGCCCTGGTATTTTGGCATATTTCGTGCCATTCCGGTTTACAAAATAATACCGGGAAAATTAATGACTTCCATGGGGTTTTTGGCCAGGTTTATATTTGGCAAAATGAACAGCGTCGATAGCTGGCTATTTAACGATATGCTAAAAAATTCATCCCCGGTGTTTGTAAAATGGGCAATGGGAGCGGTGCTGAAATGGGATAATACAACAATTCCACCTAATATCTGTCAAATTAACGGCGACAAGGATCTTATATTTAATTATAGAAGAATAAAAGACGCGACCATTGTTAAAGGCGGAACCCACATTATGATTTTTGACCGGGCCAAAGAAATTAATAAGTGGCTAAGAAAGATATTTAAGAAATGAAGCTCCCTGAATCGTATTACCAAAGTCAGGATGTTGTCAAATTGAGCAAAGACCTGATCGGTAAGTATTTATTTACACATCTTGATGGTGTAACTACAGGTGGATACATCGTTGAAACAGAAGCCTATAACGGTGTAGTAGATAAAGCTTCGCATGCGTATGGAAACAAAAATACGCCCCGCACTAAAATCATGTTCCTCGCCGGCGGTATCTCTTACGTTTATCTTTGTTATGGTATTCATGAAATGTTCAATGTAGTGACATCAGTTGAAGGCCAGCCTCACGCCATCCTGGTAAGGGCGATAGAACCTACCGAGGGGATTGAAACTATGCTGTTTCGCAGGGGGATGACTGTCCTTAAACCCAATTTAACCTCTGGTCCTGGTTCAGTGGCCCGCGCTTTGGGTATATCACGTGCTATAAACGCTTTCAGTTTGCAGGGTGATACGATATGGATAGAAGATCGTGGGTTAACGTTTACAGATGATGCAATAGGCGTGGGGCCAAGAATAGGGGTCGACTATGCCGGCGTCGACGCTATGCTTCCATACAGATTTTATCTAAAAGGAAATATTTTTGTAAGTAAGCGCAACAAATAGCGATTTTATTGGTTAATATTATAACAAACATCGCTTATTGTTAAAAACATCATCACTATGAATAATTGGTCGAAAGAAGAAAGTCTGCAATATTTGCAGGAAAAGTTTCACGCTGTTAAGACGGCGATGCTTACTACATTCCATCCTGATGCCGGTTTTAGAACAAGGCCGATCGGAACAGCGGATGTTGATGGTGAAGGGAATATATGGTTTTTCACAAATGAATTTTTGCCACTCGCAGGCGAAATTTCTGTTGACAACACGGTATCCTTAACTTATTCAAACCCGCATCACCATACTTACCTGAGCATTCAGGGCGAAGCGTCGTTAGTTGACGATAAATCGAGGATGGAAATGCTTTGGAACCCTTTTATCAAGACATTTTTCCCGAGGGGATTCGATGATCCGAAGCTTATCCTTTTAAAGATTAACCCGTTTAAGGCCGAGTATTGGGATCATGGATCAAGCAGCTCTATTGTGCTTTTTAATATTGGAAAAGCAGCTTAATTAAAAGTAATTTTAATTGCATTTAATGGCTTATTGATTTGTATTATTAAATACAATACAGGTTTTTATGCCTTCTTGTTCGGGTTTTGGACATTTCTTTTTCGTATCATTGATTAATGAATTTCCAAAATACATTAGCCTTTGCACGGGAACTTGATGACGGAGATCCGCTAAAAAATTTCCGACCGAAATTCCTTTCGCCAAAACACAAGGGTAAGGATGCCATTTATTTTTGCGGAAACTCCCTTGGGCTGCAACCTGCAACTGCCCGGCATTACGTTGACAAAATATTGAATAATTGGCATGAGCTCGCCATTGAAGGTTTTTTTGATGGAGAAAATCCCTGGCTTGCCTATCATAAAACATTAATTCCTGTTTTGGCAAAACTGTTAGGTAGTGAACTCAACGAAATTACGGTAATGAATTCGCTTACTGTAAATCTTCATTTATTACTGGTAAGTTTTTATAAGCCAACCAATAAAAGGTTTAAAATATTGATCGAAGGCGGCGCCTTTCCTTCAGACCAATACGTTGTCGACAGCCAGGTCCGGTTTCATGGTTTTGATCCGAAAACGGCTGTCATCGAAGTCCTTCCTCACAGCGGCGAATCTGTTTTGACAACATCTGATGTCATTAAAACAATCGAAAAACACGGCGACGAATTAGCTTTGGTGCTTTTTGGCGGAATAAATTATTTTACCGGTCAATTTTTTGACTTGGAGGAGATAACCAAAGCTGCCCATAGGGTGGGCGCCTGCGTCGGTTTCGATTTAGCCCACGCTGCCGGCAACGTGCCGCTTCAGCTTCATGAGTGGGATGTTGACTTTGCCGCGTGGTGTTCTTACAAATACTTAAATTCGGGGCCGGGAGGCGTGAGCGGCGTATTTATCAATCAGAAATATTTCGACAGCGATTTGCCGCGTTTTGAGGGTTGGTGGGGCTATCAGGAGGACAAGCGGTTTTTAATGGAGCCCGCTTTTAAACCGGATATAGGTGCTGCGGCATGGCAACTTAGCACAAGTCCGATAATATTACTCGCCTTACATAAGGCCGCTCTCGATATTTTTGAGCAGGTTGGCGGTATGGTACCCTTACGTGAAAAGAGTGAGCAACTAACAGCTTATTTGGAGTATTTGATCGAAGGCATCAATAAAATCAGCGACACCGAATTGTTTAAGATCATTACCCCAAAAAACAAACACGAACGCGGGTGCCAGCTATCGATCGTTTGTAAGAAAAATGCGAAAGCAACTTTTAATTATCTAACGGAAAACGGTGTTATTGGAGATTGGCGGGAACCAAACGTCATAAGATTAAGCCCTGTGCCGCTTTATAATAGTTTTGAGCAGGTTTTTGAAGCTGGTCGTATTCTTGCTGCCTCGGTAATCCAAAATTGATTTAACAGGCTGAAAATAGATTCTATAGTTTGTAAATGCTTAAAATAGCATACGATCCCATATACATCCTTCCGTTGCCTGAAGGGCATCGGTTCCCCATGCTTAAATATGAGTTGATACCTCAGCAATTACTTCATGAAGGGCTTGTTTCCGCTGAGAATTTCTTTTCACCAGGGATAATACAAGAGGAATTTGTCTTATGGACCCACGATAAATTATACTGGGACAAATTACGCGATCTTACACTGCCACCAGGGGAACAACGGCGCATTGGATTTCCGTTGTCGGCGACATTGGTAGAACGTGAAATGCGAATTGCTCAGGGAACGATTGACGGATGCAGGTTTGCATTTCAGCATGGTATCGCATTTAACGTGGCTGGTGGCACGCATCATGCCGGTTCAAATTGGGGCGAAGGATTCTGTATGTTAAACGATCAGGCTATTGGGGCTAATTACTTGTTAAATAATAAATTATCAATTTCGATCTTAATAATAGATTTAGATGTTCACCAGGGAAATGGAACTGCTGAAATATTTAAAAACAAGCCGGAGGTTTTTACATTTTCGATGCATGGCGCTAATAATTTTCCGTTCCGGAAAGAAAAGTCAGACCTTGATATAGGATTGCCGGATGGTGCCTCGGGGAAAGAATATTTAAACCTGCTTAAAACAACACTACCGCAGCTAATAATTCAGCAACAGCCTGATTTCATCTTTTACCTTGCGGGAGTTGATGTTTTAGAAACGGATAAGTTAGGAAAACTCGCGTTAAGCAAAGATGAATGTGCAAAACGTGACCGTTTCGTATTTGAATTATGTGTTAACCATCAAATACCGGTGCAGGTAAGTATGGGAGGGGGGTATTCGCCGCAAATAAAAGATATTGTTGAAGCGCATCGCAATACTTATCGCATCGCTAACGAATTGTATTTTTAAAGTTGAGCAGCGACCAACAATTTTGCCTGATATTTTTTGCTGATATATTGAAAGCGAATAAATAACAAAACCGAAGCGGTCAACAGTCCTAATACCAACCCGTACCAAACACCCTGGACACCGAGGTTAAAATGGATACCCAGGAAATAACCTATCGGCAACCCGATTATCCAGTAAGCAATAAAAGTTATAACAGTAGGTACATTTACATCGCCCATGCCGCGCAAAATTCCAAGCCCCATTACCTGGGTTCCATCGAACAACTGAAAAAGCGAAGCTAATATAAGTAACTGTGCTGCAATAGATATAACATTTTTATCTGAAGTATATATCCATGGCAAAATATGATTTCCAAAAGCAAATATTAAAGCTGTCACACACATACCTATTAGTACAATGTGGTACCCGGATATCGCAGATTGCCTCAATTTTATGTGATCACCGCTGCCAAAATAATTTCCGGTTCTTATCGTTGCCGCTGCCGATAGCCCGCTGGACATCATATACGTTATTGACGCCAGACTGATTGCCACCTGGTGCGCTGCCTGCTGATCCACCCCAATTGTACCTATAATAATCGCAGCTCCGCTGAACGCGCCGATCTCGAACACATATTGCAAAGCAACCGGCGTGCCGATGCGTAATATCTGCAAACTGCGCAGCCGGTCAATATTGAACAAAACAAAACTTGTTAAATATTTCTTAAAAATCGGCGAACTGAAAACATACCAGGCCATTACGATAGCCATTACGCAACGATCAATAAGCGTACTGTAGCCAACGCCCTTTATGCCCATTGGAGTAATGCCGAAAAGGCCCTTTACGAAAATTACCCCTAAACAAATATTAAGCAAATTACCCCAGATAGAAATAAACATCGCTTGTTTGGTAAAGCCTAGTCCTTCCGAAAATTGCTTAAAAGTATTAAATACCAGCATCGGAATAATTGACAGGCCCAATAGTAACAAGAAGGGTTTAGCCTGGCTAACAACTGCAGGGGTTTGATCAAGATGGTTTAAAAGATATGACGACCCGAAAAAGGTCAACGCAAAAAGCACGATCCCTGTTATTATATTTATAAATAAGCTACTTGAAAGTAAACGACCGCATTCAACATAATTATCTCTGCCGTTATGCTGAGCAATCAAAGGGGTTAATCCGTATGATATCCCGATTCCTATAACTAGCATTATTATGAAAATACTGTTAGCTAAGGACACAGCCGCCAGAGAAACAGTACCTAAAAGGTGGCCCACAATAACCGTATCAGAAGTTTGAACCAGTGTATGCCCTAATTGAGATATCACAACCGGTATTGCCAGGTACAGGTTATCCCGGTAATGTTGCTTGTATTTGTGATAGAGGGCCATTTGTTAGTGACTTGAGATTCGAGACTAGTAATTGATTGTTATCTGCGGCAATTACAGCTAACTACACCACTAAATAGCAGTGTAAAATTCTTCTTTTTCCGTAGTGTGTATACGAATAACCCCCGACAGGATAAGATCAACCAATAAGCCCTGGGTACGTTTACGCCCAATTTTTAATAAATCACTGCATTCTTTAACTGTTATGCGGGTAGTTTTTTCAAGATATTCCAGCAATGTTTTTTCGTTAGCAGAATATTCAATTAACACACCTTGAGTGCCAGACGAACGCTTAAGCACATCAACAACTATCTTGCTTGCCAATATGCTTTTATCTTTTATCCTCACGTAAACCCACCATTTTCCATCCTCTGCCAGCGCATAGCAAGGTTTTACGACGCTTTCGGCTGTATCAACCACCAGCACCACCTTATCATCAATATAAACCTCTTCAAATATGGGGTCGAGAGGAGGGTTGGTGTAAAGCTGGGCCGCTTTGGCAATCATGTACCGCTCCTCATCTTCAGATTTAACACCCCTGATAGAGCCGTCATCATCCACGCCGATCAGCAACCTGCCGCCTTTGTTATTGGCAAATGCTACCATGGTTCGGGCTATCTTTTCGCAACTGGTTATTTTTTTTTTGAAGTCGAGCTTTACACCTTCGCCTTCAAAAATCAGTTTTTTAACGTTCATTATTTTTTTATTCTGTTGAGGGCGGTAGATAAGGCCTATAAATTTCCATCCATCTATCAGGCCATGTTAGCGCGGTAAAACCAAACTGACTATATAAACCGTGTGCATCGGCTGTTGCGAGCGAAATTCGTCGTAATCCGTTTAATTCAGAAGACTTTACTATGGTTTGCATTAACCATTTTGATAATCCGATCTTTCTGAAATCCGGCAATATAAATACATCGCAAATATAGGCAAAAGTGGCCTTGTCTGTGATTACCCTGGCAAATCCGGCTTGCTTATTTTGCTGATAAACGCCAAAACAAAGTGAGTTTAGTATCGCCTTACGAAGCGTTTCTACGGGTATGTTTTTTGCCCAGTATGAATCCTGATCAAGGTATCTATAAATCATATCAAAGTCGATCAGACTTTGATCCGTAGAAATAATAAATCCCTTTCCGTTAAAAAAGGCATCATTCATGTAGGATTGTATCACTTTCTTGTTGAATAACGTCAGTATAATTTAAATTGCGCACATATATCTTTATCATCATTGATACACAAATATCACCTTCCTTATCAAACGCATCAATCGGAAATACCTTTAGATATTTTCCCGTTGTTTGCAATAATTCTTCACAAAAGGCTATATCAGTGTCCGATAAATTAATTTTAAAATAGAGGTCGCTCATAGCAGGCTTACGGTATCGTATTGCTGCAGATTTTGACCATGCTATAATTTTGTAGCCCTTATGATTTAATAGCTGGTGAAAAAGAATCGGAAAAAAAGGATCAGCTGCAGAGAAAATAGTGCCCCCGAAGATAGACCCGTTATGGTTTTTATTGAATAAACTCCGGTTAATTTTTACGTGAACTCCTTTAAAATCTTTGTCAAATTTCATCACCCATATACGTTGAAAAAGCATGGGAGGATAAAATCGCATAGCCCATTTCAGAATATCTTCCGATACTACCATATTGGTTAAATATCAGCAATTCAAGTTGAATTTTTTAATGAAAATCAAATGTTTAACCCACGTTTGACATTAATAACCAATTAATTATTTAGCTTGAAATTATTAAACAACAGTTTAAATTTATTTAATGAAGAAATTTTTGCAAACAATGGATAAATATTTTAGTTTGATAACGATAATAAATAACTTTTGTAAGATTAATTGAAGACCTATGAAAAAGAAAATTTTTAATTACCTGATAGCCACAATATTCTTCAGCGCTATTAGTTTTGGATGCAGTTCCCAAAAAAATGCAAGTAGTAGCGATACCACTGCAAAAGATACTGGTAAAGTAGTTGCGCCGCCGTCTGTAACCGATACGGTGAAAAAGGATACCATGAAGAAACCATAATCACAACTATTTAATAATTCGCATAATTAACATTATGTTAAGTAGTAATTAAAATTAAAGGGGCTTTTTGAAAGCCCCTCTTTTTTATTGTTTAGTTGGCAATGCGTCTATTTCTTTTTTTAATTCGGCTGATTTTGCATCATATTCCTTTTTATGAGCGGGATCTACGCGGCCTCTGTAGTAAGTTCTTAAATTTGTTAGTGCATCAGCAGATTTCGGGTTCAAATCAACCGCCTTTTGAAGATAAGGTTTTGCGATGTCAAATTGAATACCGGCTTTGGCTAAAGCTGCATCATATTCTTTTTGTTTATTGGCCGGTAATTTATTGGCCTCAGTAATTTCATCTATGGCAGGTCGTATTAAAACATATCCTAAGTTTAAATTAGCATCAAAGTAATCAGGATCTATTGCCAGCGCTTTCTTGTATATTTCAGCTGCTTTTGTATAGTTATCCAGCGCCGTTTGACGCAACGCGTTTTTAGCGGCTGCGTCTTTAGCCTTCTCAACCTTTGCGTTTGCTGCGTCGCCTATTTGTGAAT
>CAZZUU010000017.1:10505-23527 GCA_964657275.1 uncultured Mucilaginibacter sp.
ATAGGTTAAGGCATAATAATAATACAGCGTTTTGTTACCCGGATCATTTTGTATGGCACTTTGAATTTTACCCTGCACCTCACTTACTTTCCCGGATTGCAACGAAACTTCAATTTCCCTGCTGCGTAAAGCATTGTTAGCAGGAAATTTAGTTATACCATCTGATAATGATTTTAAAGCACCGGTAGTATCCTTTTCGGCTAAATAAATAGCTGAAAGATCCAGATAAATTTTGGGTGCTGACGAATATTTTGTAGTTACCAGTTTATTATAGTTTTCAATAGCAAGCGGATAATATTTAGGGTCCTTTGAACCCTGATTTGCTGCAGAAAGACCGGTATAATAAATTGCATTGGTATCATCAGGTAAAACCTGCCTGTAAAAATCGAAAGATTTGTAAGCCATGTCATACTTAGCGCTTTGGTATTCTTTTACGCCCTCATTTAACTTATATTGTGCCAATTCTAGATTTCCCGCATCAATCAGTTTTTTATTCTCTCCTTTGGTATCCAGTTCTTTGGCTTTTTTAAGTGCTTCATCGGCTATTGCAAATGATGGTGCGGACGTTGCGGGAACCGTATCACGCAATGTTAATGCTGCGTATATTGCTCCTTTTACAGCAAATGTAAGTGGTAACGCTGAAGTCTTCGGATTGGCCGATGCTTTATCAATTGAAGTTTTGGCATCATTGATACTTTTTGTAGCCTTTGCGACGATAAATGCTGATTTATCATTTTTTGTAACCTGGTAATCATTGTATGATTCCTGGGCATTGCTTAACTCCCCTTTTTGCGCAAATGCGGTTGCAGAAGTCAGGCCTAAGAGGCATGCCGCCAAAAGTTTAATTTTCATTTTTCAATTTATTGATTGGTTAGCTGTTTTAGTTTATTATTTACCTTATTTATCTGATTTATATTTCCTGTTTGGGCGTAAACTAATTGCAATACTTGTAGACATCTTTTGTCGTTGGGCGATATTTCACTGGCTTTCTCCAGCCATTGTGCCGCCCGCGCCACGTTGAGGTTATTATCCATACCCTGTTGCTTTGCTTCATACTGTTTAAAGTACAATAAACCTAAATTAAAAACAGGATCAAACGCTGAATTATTTAACTCGATAGTTCGTAAGTAAAGTGATTCAGCCTTTTCATATTGGTTAAGATGATCATAGCAATTCGCTGCTACAAATGTAATATCGGGATTATTAGCATTATCGTCAAGAAGCCCTGGCAATAAAGCGCTCAATGCCTGATAGTCTTTTTTATTGTTATAAATATTTGCCTCATCCACCAATAACAATTTATCTCCGGGCAATATTTTTCGGGCTTTTTTTAAGGCTTCTAACGCAGTTACGGTATCGCCTATCGATTTATAAATATTTGATGCCGCCTGTACGTATTCGATTTTCGTGCTATCAGAGGCAGCTAATTTATTATAATATTTCGCAGCTACGCTTAAATTTCCCAGTTTATTGTTTGAATAAGCGATGTAAGCATTCAAAGGTTTAAATGCCGGGGCGTATTTCTGTGCTTCCTGAAACAGTTTCAGGGCATTAACAAAATCAGAGTTATTCATATAACCGAACGCTTTGCGTATGTACACATTGGCCAGGCAAAGCTTCGAATAATCCATTTCAGCCTGAAATCTGTAAATTTTCCGGTCGGCAGATAATTTAGTTACCAACTGTTCAGTTTGGTTAAAGAATGTCGCCGGCTGATTAAGTTTATTTAAAGAATCGATATATAAAATACTCGAATAAACAACCGCCCGATAAACATTTTTATCGATGTCTATGGAGTCTGCCTTTGTTTTTATTAAACTATCTACCGACCGTTTTGCATTGCCTAAATATTTCAGGTCGTTTTTTTGTTTATAAAAAGCAAGGTTATTCACTACACTTTTCAGCACTTCTGTTTGGCAAAATGCGAAAGTGTACGTAAATAATCCAATTAAAACCGGTAATATAATTTTACGGCCCTGCATTCTTTATTCATTAGGTACATCGGTATCACCTTCAGTTGGTTCTGTGCCGGTGTTTTCTGAGCTATTATCCGCTTCGGCATCTTCCTCATCGTCGTGCTCAATTTTTGCTACAGACGCTATCTCATCGTTTTCTTTTAATGTGATCAACCTTACCCCCTGTGTAGCCCGGCCCATCGTTCTTAACTCACTTATAGCTATTCTTATTATAATTCCCGATTTATTTATGATCATCAGGTCTTCTTTATCAGTAACACCTTTTATGGCAACAAGTTTTCCGGTTTTATCAGTAATATTAAGAGTTTTAACGCCTTTTCCTCCTCTATTGGTAACCCTGTAGTCATCAATATCGGTGCGTTTGCCGTAGCCTTTTTCAGAAACTACCAACACAGTTGTCTCCGGGTTATCAATACTAATCATCCCAACAACTTCATCCTGGTCATCCTCCAATGAAATACCACGAACACCGGTTGCAGTACGCCCCATTGGCCTTACAGTAGATTCATTAAAGCGGATAGCACGCCCTGATTTCAACGCCATTACAATTTCGCTTGTGCCACTGGTCAAATTTGCTTCAAGCAGCGAATCACCTTCATTAATATTAATGGCATTTATACCGTTTGCCCGTGGGCGTGAATAAGCTTCGAGCGAAGTTTTCTTGATGGTACCTTTCCGGGTACACATAATGATAAAGTTGTTTTCCAGGTATTCCTTATCCTTAAGATTGATAAGTTTGATGTAAGCACGGATATTTTCTTCTTTGGGGATATTGATGATATTTTGAATGGCCCTTCCTTTGGAAGTTCTTGTCCCCTCTGGTATCTCAAATACACGCAACCAGAAACATTGCCCCGATTCCGTAAAGAACAGCATGTAATTATGGTTCGAAGCGATCAGCAAATGTTCTATAAAGTCAGCATCGCGGCTATTGCTGCCAATAGCTCCTTTACCGCCTCTACCCTGCCTGCGATATTCGGTTAATGGTGTACGTTTAATATAACCTTCGCGCGAGATAGTAATTACAACATCCTCATCCTCAATAAAATCCTCAGTATTCATTTCGGCAGATGAATGCACCATTTCGGTTTTACGCTCATCTCCGTATTTATCCCTGATCTCCGTCAATTCATCCTTGATGATCTGCATACGTAAACCTTCGTCAGCCAAAATCGAGTTTAAGTAATCGATCAGCTTCATCAAGCTTTCGTACTCATCTTTTATTTTATCACGTTCAAGTCCGGTTAACCGCCTTAACGTCATATCTAAAATAGCACGCGCCTGGATGTCTGTCAATCCGAATTGGGCTATTAAGCCTTCCCTTGCATCGTCTGGCGTATTTGAAGCACGTATTAACTTGATAACTTCATCCAGATGATCCAGCGCTATCAGCAATCCTTCAAGTATATGTGCTCTTTTTTGAGCCTCCGAAAGTTCAAATTTTGTACGCCTTACTACAACCTCATGCCTGTGTTCAACAAAATGGTGTATTAAATCACGCAGATTAAGCAACATAGGGCGACCATGTACCAGCGCGATATTGTTGATACTGAAAGAGGTTTGCAGTGCAGTATATTTGTAAAGATTATTAAGCACGATCGCAGCATTGGCATCGCGTTTTATCTCGTAAACCACACGGATACCCTCGCGATTAGATTCGTCCCTGATTGCTGAGATTCCTTCTAATTTTTTATCGTTAACCAACTCAGCGGTCCGCTCAATCATAAGCGCTTTATTGATCTGGTAGGGCACTTCTGTTACAATGATGCGCTCGCGGTCATTATTATAAACTTCTATTTCTGCCTTCGACCTGATAACTATCCTGCCGCGACCGGTTTCAAAGGCCTCTTTAGCACCTTCATAACCGTAAATAATGCCGCCCGTAGGAAAATCAGGTCCTTTAATATATTGCATCAATTCCTTAACATCAATCTGGCGATTATCGATTAATGCCAGTGTAGCGTTAATCACTTCAGTTAAGTTGTGCGGCGCCATATTAGTGGCCATACCCACCGCTATTCCGGATGCACCATTAACTAATAAATTAGGAAACTTTGCAGGCAAAACGGTTGGCTCCTCAAGGGAATCATCAAAGTTTAATTGAAAGTCGATGGTATCTTTATTGATATCCGCCAACATCTCTTCCGCGATTTTTTCCAGCCTTGCTTCAGTATAACGCATTGCCGCCGGTTCGTCGCCGTCTATTGATCCATAGTTCCCCTGGCCCTCAACCATTGGGTAGCGTAAGCTCCAGTCCTGGGCCATACGCACCATGGCATCATAAACGGATTTATCGCCGTGTGGGTGATACTTACCCAACACCTCACCCACTATACGGGCTGATTTTTTGTAAGGTTTGTTGTTGCTTAAACCGAGATCGAGCATGCCATATAGAACTCGCCTGTGTACCGGTTTTAAACCGTCGCGAACGTCAGGCAATGCCCTTGATACGATAACCGACATTGAATAATCAATGTAGGCCGATCGCATTTCTTCATCAATATCTATCGAAATTATTCTATCTTCTGGTGGGGTATTTCCGTTTTCTGTTTCTTCGGCCATTTTTATTTATTTGTGGAATATTCTCTGTAATTGCGTTTATAAAATGGGGTTTTTATATGACCTGCGAAGTTATGAAAATTAATGATTTTACCATGCCAATTTTAGTAACAATTATAGATGAAGCCCGAAGTTGAAAGTCGGAAAGTAAGAAAGAAAAAAGATTGGTAATGGTTAAAAAAAATCCCAAGTTCAGTCAAAAATGTTACATAATTTTCAGCGTTGTACACTCACGACTTTGCCGGCTTATTTTACCTTTTTCCAGTATTCCTCTACTTGCGTTCCGTCAAATAATTTGCCTTTGAAAATTAAGGTGCTGCCACGGAAGGAACAGGTATAATTTATTTCTTTGCCAATTAATGTAGACGGCTGGCTGCTGAAGGTTTGAGTTTCCCGGTAAGCGCGGTCCTCTGGTGAATAATTATAATTACCAGCTTCGTATTTTTCAGTTTTTGTTCCTTCCTGAATTATAAAAGCCTCGTACCCGGTATCGTTATATCGCCTTTCTAGCCGGTATTCTTTGGGCGGCCCTTCAGCTTTGTTGTTGTAGATGCCGCCTTCATATATCCAAACACCTTTAAGCGAGTTAAAAGGCTTAAAGGCGGTGGCAGTAACAACCAGCAGACATAACAATAATGAATTAAATAATTTAACAGTTTTCATGTCACATTAGCTTTTCCTAAACCCAATTTATTCCTTTTTTTAACAAAGACAGCGTCTTTTCTTCTTCACTACCCGGCTGTGGTATAAAATTGTAAATCCATTTGGCCGTCGGCGGTAAACTCATTAAAATAGATTCTATGCGACCATTAGTTTCTAAACCAAATTTAGTTCCAGCATCATAAACCAGGTTAAATTCGGCATAGCGGCTGCGACGTTGGTATTGCCACAACTGTTGTTCTTCGGTAAATTGCTTATCGCGATTACGCCTTATTAATTCGGTGTAAATAGGGATAAACGAACGCCCCAAAGCTTTTGAAAATTCAAAAATCGTTTCTAAAGGCAGTTCATCATTTTCAGATAACCGATCATAAAATATCCCTCCTATTCCGCGAGTCTCATTGCGGTGTTTGATATAAAAATAATCATCGGCCCACAACTTAAAGCGATGATAAAAATCACCATTAAATTTATCGCAAACAGCTTTTAAACCCGAGTGGAAATAACGTGCATCATCCTCCATGATATAATGCGGCGTAAGGTCAATACCACCGCCAAACCATCGAATAGGCTGCCGATCAGGCCCGAACGTGGATGGCATCTCGAAATAACGGATATTCATGTGAATGATGGGCACCATCGGATGGTTTGGATGAATCACGATTGATACTCCGGTTGCAAAAAAATCATCCTGTTCAACATTCAGGGCTTTTTTTATCGAATGGGGCAATTGACCTTCAACGGCAGAAAAGTTTACGCCACCTTTCTCAAATATATTTCCGTTTTGAATAATGCGGGTGCGCCCTCCTCCGCCGCCATCTCGTTCCCAAAGTTCTTCTTCGAAATATGCCTTACCGTCAACTAACTCTAATGCAGCACAAATGTCATCCTGGATTTGTTGGTACTCGGTGGCAATTTGTTCTTTGGTGATCATGGGGCAAAGTTAATGGATTAGTATCAGGTTAACTTCTGCTTAACCAACTTTACAAGCTTTCAACATAATTCAGGTCTTTACCGAATGTTTCCTTTAACTGGCTTAATGCTAAAATAGCTAATACGGTTAATATCGCCATCATAATATAACCACTACCGATCATGCCGTAGTGCGCTTTCAAGGCGACAAACGCTGTATTGATAAGTATAAGTGATCCCCGCACAAAATTGGGCACCGTTGTTGCCACGGTCGAACGGATGTTTGTGCCGAACTGTTCTGCAGCAATAGTGATAAATAATGTCCAATAGCCCACGGCAAATCCCATAAAAAAGCAAAGCCATAAAAACTGGCTGGCAGATAAGCCTGTCGACGTTAAGTAAACCACCACACTAACAGCCGACAGCAGCAGGAAGATGAGCATTACCAGTTTCCTGGATTTTGTAAGCTGTGATAGTAGGCCTGCCACTATCCCACCGATTGATATCGCGATATAAGCGTATTGGATACCATCACCGGCATTTAATTTTTCTGTAGCGTGGAGCGCTATACCAAATTCGGGCTGCAATGAAATTAGCACCCCCACCACATACCACAGTGGCGCGCCTATTAGTATGCAGCATAAATATTTTTTAAACCTTCCCCAATTTGTAAAAAGCAATAAAAAATTACCACGGGAAACTTCAGTTTTCTCAACATTCTTAAACATGCCTGATTCAAAAGTACCCACCCTTAATAAAAGAAGTAAAAGGCCAAGCCCTCCACCAACGAAATAAGCTACATGCCAATCATATTTTGAAATATAATTTGCAGCTACGGCTCCCAAAAGGCCAACTGCGGCTACTATCATTGTGCCATATCCCCTTTTTTCTTTGCTCAATGTTTCGCTCACCAGCGTTACGCCTGCTCCTAACTCACCGGCAAGTCCTACGCCTGCAATAAACCGGATGGCGGCATAAGTCGTTGGGTCATGTACAAAACCATTAGCAAAATTGGCTATAGAATATAAAGCGATGGAACCGAAAAGTACTTTTAACCGGCCCAGCCTATCACCTAATACGCCCCACAATACGCCGCCCAGTAATAACCCCAGCATTTGCCAGTTGATGATTGAGGTACCAACCGTTAAAACATCCGCAGGCTTAACGCCAATGTCCAGCAGGCTTTTTTTTCGAACAATCAAAAAAATCAGCAGGTCATATATGTCAACAAAATAGCCTAAAGAGGCTACTATCACTAAAAGAATTACATTTCTTGTGGTTTTGGCAGCGGAGATATCAGTCATACTTTTGTTTAATTGGGCCGACTAAGGTAAGAAAGCGGCCGAAAATTAAAAATTATAAAATCAATTACCTTCCATGACCATCGAAGGTTCAAACTTTTCATCCGTTTCAATATAGTCCAGATCTTTGCCAAAAGTCTCATTTAACTGGCTTAATGAAAACAACGCAACTGAGGTAAGTATAACAATCATCATAAAGGCGCTATTTATCATGCCATAGCTGTCTTTAAGGGCGATGAAAGCCCAGTTTATCGGTATCAATAAACCTCTTACAAAGTTAGGCGCCGTTGTTGCTACGGTCGACCGGATATTGGTGCCAAATTGCTCGGCAGATATAATCAAAAATGTGGGGATATATCCGCTTGCGCAGCCTATAAAAAAACAAAGCCAAAAAAAATGCTGACTGGTAAGTCCTGTGGATCGTAAAAAGATAATGACGCTTATGGCGGATAAAATGAGGAAGATGAGCATGGTTAGCTTCCTTGACCGCGTTGCTTGTGCAAATAAGCCCGATAAAATACCCCCGAGTGCAACGCCCAGGTAATCGTATAATAAACCGTCGCCGGCACTTAATACTTGCTTTGCCCCTAAAGCTTTGCCAAACTCCGGAGATAATGTAATTAAAACACCTCCCAGGAACCAGGACGGAGCTGCTATCAAAATGCTATACAAGTATTTTTTGAACCTTGACCAATTATTTAACAGCATAAAAAAATTGCCTTTTGATACCGTTGTATTTTCAACGCTTTTAAACATACCCGATTCAAAAGTTCCCATGCGGAGGAACAGCAAAATGATTCCCAGGCCGCCGCCGACAAAGTAGGCCTGGCGCCAGCCGTATTTTGCGACTATAACGGCTGCCGCAGTACCACAAAGGCCCACTGCGGCCACTATCATGGTTCCATAACCCCTGTTTTCTTTACTCATGGTTTCGCTTACAAGCGTAATGCCTGCACCTAATTCACCTGCCAAGCCTATCCCTCCGATGAACCGGATGATGGCATAAGTTTCCACATCATGCACAAAGCCATTTGCAAAATTGGCGATAGAATATAATAAGATAGATCCAAACAACACCTTTATACGGCCGAGTTTGTCGCCGGTAACACCCCACAAAACACCACCTATGATCAGCCCTAACATCTGGAAATTAATTATGTGGATACCTTTGGAAAGCACATCGCCGGGCGATACACCAATAGCAAGCAGGCTTTCCTTGCGTACTATAGAGAAAATCAACAGGTCATAGATATCGACAAAATAACCAAGGGAGGCAACTATCACTAAGAAAATTATATTTCTATTGGATCTTGCGGTAAGGGCATCTGACATAAATTGCGATACTTAAGGTTTATAAAGATGCAATATTTCTGTCATGAGGCAAAATAATCACCGCGCAAAGTCTTGTTTACTAATAATATAAAACAAAAAAACCCCTGTGTCGGCAGAGGTTCTCCTAATGTTAAAATTAGTAAATTATGCTTTTTTTACATTTACTGCCTGTAAACCTTTTCTGCCTTCTTCCACATCGTATGTAACGCTATCGTTATCTTTAATGGCGTTTACGCCGCCTTGTACATCTTTAAAGTGTACAAAAAGATCTTTACCATCGTCGGTAACAATAAAACCATAACCTTTTTGTGTGTTAAACCATTTTACTTTTCCAGTTTTCATAAATACTATAATTGTTATTAAAAAATTGCGTTAACAGATTAAAAAACCATATCAAACTGCATTAAAAAGTACTAATTAACAGCGTAATACGGAAAAACCAATCTTTTCAAATATATAAAATAATTAACAAGCAAATAAAATTATTTATTAGGCTGTGGAGTTAACCGTAAATATGGTTTAACCTGTGTAAAACCTTTAGGAAATTTTGCCGGAATGTCTTCCGTTTTTATTGCCGGTACAACCACAACGTCCTCTCCGTCTTTCCAGTCGGCGGGTGTTGCAACGCTGTAATTCGCGGTTAATTGCAGCGAATCTATTACCCTTAAAATCTCCTGGAAATTTCTACCAGTTGAGGCAGGGTAAGTTATCATCAATTTGATGGTTTTATCGGGTGCGATAACAAACAATGAGCGTACCGTAGCGGTTAACGACGCGTTTGGATGTATCATATCATAGGCCAGGGCAACTTCACGATTTTCATCACCGATCAATGGAAAATTCACCTCTACTCCTTGTGTTTCGTTGATATCGTTGATCCACCCTTTGTGCGATTCAACCGAATCAACGCTTAACGCAATCACTTTAACGTTACGTTTATCAAATTCACTTTTTAACGATGCGGTTTTTCCTAATTCTGTAGTGCAAACGGGTGTATAATCTGCCGGGTGCGAAAACAACACACCCCAGCTATCGCCAAGATATTCGTAAAAATCAATAGGGCCTTCAGATGTCTTTGCCTGGAAATTTGGAGCTTTATCTCCCAATCGTAAACTCATGGTATTTTAATTTAGTGGTTCATAAATAAAATACTAATGTACCTTGATTGTTGTAAAAACCAAACGATTTTATAAAATTATCCTACTAATTACATAGACATTACATTTTGTTTGGTTTACAGGTCATTACAAAAAAAAGGCCACCCGTTCGTAAACTGGTGGCCTGTAAACAGGTAGATGATAGTGAGTTACTTTATTTGTTTGAAAAACGCGATGTTACCTTCGTTGGTAATTCTTAAAAGTATAGAATGGGCATCGTTTTTTATCACAACAAAATAGGTGGTTGGGTCAATAGCATCATTAAACGCCGTGTTAGCCTGGTAAAGAATAACGCCATCTGCAACGTACCCTTTGTACTTTTCCGCTATTTTCTCTTTTGTTTTAGCAGGAAGAATGCTATAATCCAAAGCCTGGGTTGTACCTAAGAAATCGCCTGACAAACTGTAAAAAGCAGTTTGCTTTTTGCCATCCTCAAGGAATTCAGCTTTCTGGCAATCCATGGTACGTGACCAAACAACATCTTTTGCATCGGTAAAATCAGCATCAAACGAGTTTAAAACACTGCTTGAAATAATGGCCGAGTTTACAGCATCTGAATGCCCAACAACACCGGCGAATGCACTAACGCTAAACAAGGCAGCGGTAGCGAAGGTTAAAAATATCTTTTTCATAGTTTTATTAAATTTTAAATCCATAACAAAAGTAAGATAAAATTATCAACTTTACTATTTAATAAGCATTTTTATGAATATTTAATAATTTATATGAAAATATGATGAGAAATTTAAAATATGGTAATATACTTAGTGTATTTTTTACAATATGCCAATACGAAAATGAGTAAAAAAGCCCCTATTATTATCGTAACGCGTTTTTTACATTAAGTTAACGTGTTTTGGTTGATTAAGTTGGATAAGTTTATTAAGTTTTGGAAGGGTGATTTTTGCCGCGTTAGAAGCTGTGGGCATTATATTAAAATGTTCTAACTTAATCAACCGCTCACTTGATCCAACTCAATCAACTTAAGCCCTACCCATTATCAGCAAAGCCCGGATATAGCGTCATACCGCCATCCATAAAGATAGTGGTGCCGGTTATATAATCTGCTTCATCGGATACCAACCAGGCAGCTAGTTTCCCAATGTCGTCCGGCTCGCCGATGCGATTATAGGGGATAAGGGTTAATAATTTGGCCAGATCTTCGGGTGTATCCCAGGCCGATTTGTTGATAGGAGTTTGAATAGCGCCAGGGCCAATAGCTACAACCCTTATTTTATGTGGTGCTAATTCTTGCGCTATGCTTTTCATAAACATGCTGATACCGCCTTTGCTGGCTGCATAATTTACGTGGCCCGCCCATGGTATTACCTCGTGTACGCTGCTCATACAAATTATTTTACCGGCTGCTTTGCTCCTTTCGGCAACCACTCCCCTCTTTATAAATTCTTTGGCGGCTTCGCGTGCGCATAGAAATTGCCCGGTAAGGTTTATACCGATAACAGTATTCCATTGCTCCAGCGTCATATCCACAAAACGGGAGTCGCGTTGCAGTCCTGCATTGTTTATCAATATATCGATAGTGCCATATTGCTGATACATTTCAGCGAACATGGCTTTTACATCGTCCTCCTTGCTGATATCCGCATGAATGGCGTAGGCGGTTCCGCCCGCTGCAGTGATTTCATCGACGGTTTGTTCGGCAATTTCATGTGCATCTACGTGATTGATGATGACATTAGCACCTGCCGCCGCCAACGCTATTGCCACGCCTTTACCTATGCCACTATCGGCGCCCGTGACTAAGGCTGATTGTCCTTTTAATGATTTTGAATTCATGGTAGTGTGTTTTGTTATAAAGATAACCAATAGCAAAACACAGCATTAGGTTTTTGGAAAATTTAATATTAAAGACACAACCGGCACACGCTATTTCAGATCCAGCGACCATTTGGGCACATAACCGATATGGTTATTATAAAATACCCGGTAATAAACATCTCCCTTTTCTAATACGAGCACTTTTGAATTAGCGGGGATTCTTTCGATTATGTCTGAATCGAAGTCGTCAGTTTGCCGCATATTTACTATTCCTGTTAAATTAGCCCTTACATCGGTTGCATATAAAAAGTCAGGATTCTTTTTAAGTTTAATCCTGGCTATAACCGGTACGGTTTTCACCGGTTTGATAAAAGCGCTGTCTAAACGAGGTTTTGCAAAATCGGCTTCGGATTTGGGTCTTAAAGTGTGTTTTGGTTTGTAATGTTTTCGAATTTTTAAAGGTGTAGTGATAATATCCGGGGTTTGTTTTATTACTTGTTTTTTTGAAGTACTGAATGAACGAATAAGATAGGCTCCAAAAATGGTTAGCACTACGGTCACCGTAATAGTGAAAAACCGGCCAGAGCTTTTAGGTTTATTAACGAAGGGATTTGAAGATTGGTTATTAGGTTCTGTATTCTGGTAAGCCCCCCTTTTTGACCTGAGCTTTTTTAAGTTGCTATCATATTGAAAACGTTTAGCGGGATTACTGAGCGTTTCGTAAGCTTCATTAATTTCCCGGAAACGGTTCTCGAAATATTTGTCGCCATCATTCAGGTCCGGGTGAAATTTTTTTGATAATTTTCTATAGGCATCCTTTATTTCCGCAGCCGTGCAGTTTGAATCAGTGCCAAGGATATAATAGAAATCTTTCATAATAGCCATCCGCCAACAAAATGTTATGGACAGCTATTCGATTAGTTTTTAAGCGTTTAGTTTAACGGGGAAATGTGCGGATGTTAATTTGAAGATGAGTTGACGATTTGAAAATCCAGGTATCAATCCCGATGCATAAAGAATTATATAGCAAATCTCATCAAAATGATTAAGCTATAACTTTTTCAAGTATTCCAAAAACAAATACAAAGCCTTCTTTTTATCTTCCGAAAGGTCAAAATCGAGTTTGTGCATTAGGTAATCTTCCAGGTCAAAATTCTGTATCTGCGGCAACTCTTGTAATAATTCCTTTCTGTGATCCAGCCCAAATTTTAATGATTTGTTGAACTCTTCTGTGAATTCTGCGTATAAAGGTTTGTTAGCTATCCATGCAGCAAACACAAATGGCAGGCCCGTAAAATTATGCCATTCTTCTGCAAGGTCATACACAAATGGATATTGCTGCTTCT
>CAZZUU010000018.1:0-22446 GCA_964657275.1 uncultured Mucilaginibacter sp.
CAGCGCGCCGGCAACCGCTATCGGCAATTGTATAGCTGTTTTCATCTGCGCCAGCGCGCCCACCTCAATATGCTCCAGCCCCCACACCGGGAAATCGGCAATCTCTTCCTTTAGCTTAAAGTTGCTGCGCGACTGCTTGATGAACTTGCCCTCCTTGCGTAAGGCGATCACATCCTCGGCAAGGTTTTTAAACTTGCCGCCTTTTTTTAAAGCGTACGGCATCGGGTCGTCAATCAGCGCTTCCAGGTTAGCCAGTATCTGGGTTTTGTCCATCACGCCATGCTTCAATAAACCATTAGCCACGCGGCTAAAGTTTACCAATACGTCGGTATCCTGGATGCCTAAGGCGTATAACTCGTTGTTGCTGATCTTTAGCCCCCCAGCCTCCGCCGGCTGGCGGAGGAGTTTTTGACTGTCTGCCTGCTTTCTCATAGTACAAAGAAATATACCATCTACGCAATGTATTTGCGCAGTAAAAAATAATTTAATAAATTTCACAAAATAATCCGACATCAAATAAATCCGAAATCGTAAATCGTAAATCCGAAATCCGCTCATGCCAATAAACCGCAACGCCCTCATCCGTTACCGCACCATCGATCAATGCCTGCAAAATCGCTATAAAAAATGGACGCTGGACGACCTGATAGATGCGTGCAGCGATGCCATTTACGAGTACCAGGGCATTGATACCGGCGTTAGCCGCCGTACCGTACAGGCCGACATAGAAATGATGCGCAGCAATAAGCTGGGTTACGAGGCGCCTATTATTGTGACGGATAAGAAGTACTACACCTACAGCGATAAAAATTACAGTATAGCTAATAGTCCGCTGAACCAGCGGGACATGCAGGTGCTGAGCGAAGTATCCGGCCTGTTGAAGCAGTTTAAAGGCTTTAACCACTTTACCGACCTTAACGAAATGGTGAGCAAGCTGGAGGACAAGATCTATTCGCAAAAAACGGATAGTCCGCCGGTAATTGATTTTGAGAAGAATGATAACCTGAAGGGTCTGGAATGGATAGAAGTGATCCGCAAGGCCATCGTAGCTAAGAAAGCGATCTGTATTACCTACCAATCCTTTAAAGCCAGGGAAGCCAGCTCGTTTTGCTTTAGCGGTTATCTGCTGAAAGAATACCGTAACCGCTGGTTTGTGCTGGGCGTGCAGCATAAGCGTCACCAGCTTTTGAACCTCGCGCTCGACAGGATCCAATCCATTACCGAACATGAAGATGCTTACGTCGAGAACACGAGCATCGATTTTTCGGCTTACTACAGCGATGTGATCGGGGTAACAAAATCGCCTGGTCAGCGCGATTGCGAGGTGGTGTTCTGGATCGACAACCAAAACGCGCCCTATGTAATTACTAAGCCCCTGCACCATACGCAAAAGCTCCTGAGCGAGGAAATTGATGGCAAGATATTCAGTATCCGTGTTATCCTAAACTTTGAGCTGGAGCGCGAGTTACTCGGTTTCGGCGCCAAAATGAGGATAATGAGACCGAGGATATTGGTTAAACAGATAAAGGCACAGTTGAAGAAAACTTTGGAAAACTATAACGTCCCTGAAGAAAAAGAGAACGTTAAATAGCCTCACAGATCAACTCCGCCAAACTTCTCACCTCCACAAAATCATCATTGATATATTGTGTATTTACATGCGAGTCGGTACAGATCAGTTTTTTGATCAGCCCACTGTTCTTTAGCTTGTTGATACCGTCGTTGACAAATAAGCCGTGCGTTGTAATTACATAAATATCATCAGCACCAGCATCCTTGTATGTTTTGGCAGCGTTGATAATGCTCCCGCCTGAGCGGATCATATCATCGTAAATAATAACCGTTTTACCTGCTACATCCGCATTAATGGCACTCACTTCGGTGTGGTCGCCTTTTAACCGTCTTTTCAAAATAAATGCAGCATTAACGCCCAGGTCGTTAGCCAATGATTCCACCCATTTTGCGCGGCCCGCGTCGGTACTGGCCATTACAAAATTATTGCCGCCGTATTCAAGCGCGGCTTTTATCACGATGTCTTTACAGTAAACATGTACCGGGTACAGGTCGTGTTCAAAATAATATTGGATACCTTCGGAATGCAGGTCAAACAGCAAAACCTTATTGCCCCGGTTGGATTTTGGAATGCTTGATAATAACCGCGCCCTGGTTTTAGCGGTTACAATTTCGCCAGGCAATACAGCCCGCTCCATGGTGGAGTAACCAAAATACGGGATAACCAATGTTAACGAATTAGCGCCATAACTAACCAGCGATGAGGCCAGGTCATATAGCTCTAGCGTAGCCTGGTCTGTTACGGTGCCGCCAATTAATACCACGTCCCGGTTTTCTATATTGGAGATGATACGCTGATAGCGTTCGCCATCGGTAAAGTGGGTTACTTCCAGTGCGCCTTTTTCAAAATCGCAGCAGGCCAGCATTTTTTCGGCCAGGTATTCGTAGTCTTTTATGGCAAATAATAGCTTTTTCATCTTGTTTTAGTTGGCGTTTACATTGGCCTTCACCTGTTCAAAACTAATAGGCTCGATAAGATCGCCATTTTCAAATACGGTATGCAGTTCATCGGTCAATTCCAAATGCTCCTGCTGGTTTATGGTTTTAAAGATGCCGTTAATTTTAACGAGCTTTAAACGCCCGCCTTTACTCTTTTTGAAACTTGGCGTGATGTTACCTTGCGCATCCATTTCAGTCGGACTTTTTTCTACAGCAACTTCCTTTCCGTCGATAACCGCGCTGCTGCATTTTGAAGCAAATTTTTGCGTATCGCGATCAACCTTTTGCAGTAATGCGCCGCCCATACCCAGCACCAGGTTTTCGGCGCTGATACCGTTTTCTTTTAAAGCCTTGTAAATGTTTTTAATCTCTGCATAATTTACGCCGTCGCCTTGTATCACCCTTACCTGTGGCGGTAATACTTTATAACCTTTTGCATTTACAATGTAACCAAACTTGTCGAATAGTATGTCAAATATTTTAAGCAGGGTCATGATAGGGTCGCCGCTATCGGGGCGGATGACGAGTGTTCCCTTGCGGCTTAATATTTCATCACGAAGCTCCGTCCCCCAGTACTCTTCGCAGGCTTTAAAAATGTTGAAGCTGTCAGATACGCAGGCAATAGTTCCGGTTGGGAATGTTCTTATTACATGTTTAAATATCGCCAGCTCACCTTCGCGCCCCAGTAAAGTGCAAATACTATGTTCCGTTGCCGGGATGCTTAGTCCGTAAACTTTTGTGGCGTTATAATAATTAATGGCCATTCCGCTGCCTGCCAAATTATCGCTGCCGCTAAAGTTCAATAGATGAGCTGCGCCGCCTATTTTCGCACTTTCCACGCTGCTTACACCCCGAAAGCCAAAGTCATTCAGTACAAAATCGATCCCTGCTTCTGCGCCTTCGGTAGCGGTTTCCGTATAATATTGGGTAACCACTTTTCTAATTTGATTACTCAATGTTGCCACCGTGCAGGGATACCATACCTGCATCAGCAGGGTTTCTAAAAAGTTGGTGAGCCAGTAGCATTCAGGATCGGTGTTTTCTATGGTCATCAACACATTCCCGGTAGGAACAGCAGTGCCCTCGGCAACAGCTTCTATTTTTACAGGTAATCGTCCATTATATTTATCCAGGATATATTGAAATTTAGATTTGTCGAACACGTCATCCCGCCCAAATACCTGTTGTAAAAAGCCGTCGGCTTCATCAAGGTCCTGCTGGGTAAATGCGGGCCCTTCCAGGTATTCTTTCAAAAAATATTGCAGGCCAAAAAAGATGGTTTCATCAAACATGCCGCCGCGGCTTTCCAGGTAGCTGTAGATTTGCGTGGTACCGGGATAGTAAAATTTGTGGTGGGCATATTTATAGGCATCGGCCAAAAGAATCAAATTTTCGCGTTTCATGATATCAGTTGTTTAGGTATTTGGTGATCATAAAGTTGAACATTTCCACATGCTCGTCACTTATTGTTTCATTAACGATCATCTGTGGAAGATCCGCGAGCTTAAACCAGTCGAGATCGATAATGTCATCCTGCGCGGCAGGCGCGCCGCTTATGTAATCGCAGCTGAATAATAAAGTAATGATCTTATCAGCTTCGTTTCGGTAGCGCCAGTCGTTTATTTTGCGCGATGTTTCATAGTGCATTTCGCTTATTGCCATTTCGCCGCATTCTTCCGTCAACTCGCGTTTGGCGGCAGCTTCGTAACTCTCGTCTTCCGGGTCGGCAAAACCGCCTATAAACCGCCATTTATTGTTGGATGCTTTTTTCCCCAGTAGTATTTCTGTTTTATTGTTTCTGAATACAACGATATCTATCGTTGGGTAAACTTTAGTATATTGATTGTAATAGGCGTATAAAATACCTGCGCGAAAATCATTTGAATCAAATACCTTATCGGCATATTGCTTTCTTAGTTCCGTTGCGTTGTAGTCGCCATGCTCGGGCAACTCAATAGTCTCAAACCTTCCTGAATAATAAGGGATAAAGCTGTCCCGGCTGCCATAAAGGCAAAATTGTTCGTTGGGGAATACCCCCTTCAGTAAAGTATCGAGGTTTTCGGACCAGACTTTATCGCTTGGGTTATCGCTTATGGGCAGAATGATGATCTCCGGATAGTCCTTTTTGATCATTTTTTCGCGGGTGTAATAATCATAAGGATTTTTGCGGCTGCCCACTATCGGACTAACCCCTAAAATGATAATCAGCTTGCCGTGGCTTTCCTTTACCTGGCTGATCAATTGCTTATGGCCCTCGTGCAGGTAAGGCGTTTGGAAACGGGCTATAATAACTGCTGTTTTCATTGTTAATTTGCGTTAATTATACGCAAATATAAATATGTGTTTTTAATACGCAAACTATATTTGATTTATTTTTTTAAAAGGCAAAAATTATATTTCAAAATTGATACCGTCCTGCTGCAATCGGAAATATTTTTCCTGGTCAAACCGGAACAAATTACCCGGTCGCCCGGCCCCTTCCAAAGCTTGTTTTTCATTGGTTTCCTCTATAAAACCGAACTTTGCTATTTTCTTTTTAAAGTTCCGCCGGTCGATTGATCGATCCAATACGGCCATATACAATTTTTCAAGTTCCGAAAAGGGAAATTTTTCTTCCAGCAGTTCAAAGCCCACCGGCTGATAAAGAATCTTGTTTTTTAAACGCTCATGGGCCGCAGCCAGGATATCATTGTGATCGAAAGCCAGTTCGGGCAGCTTTTTTACATTGAACCAGGCTACGTCGCCGGCATCGGTGTCGGCATGCAATTCAAAAGCATCCGGCTTAACCAACCCATAATAAGTTATAGATATTACCCGGTTACGCGGGTCGCGACCTGGTTTGCCAAAGCTGTATAGCTGCTCCAAATAATTGATGTTAATGCCTGTTTCCTCTTTCAATTCGCGCTGAACAGCGTCTTCTAACGATTCATTATCAGCAACTAATCCCCCGGGCAAAGCCCAGCTACCCTTAAAGGGTTTGATATTACGCTTTATAAGTAATACGGACAATCCTTCTTTTGAGGAGTATCCAAAAACTACGGCGTCAACGGCTACTTTTATATTTTGCAGGAGTGGCATATTGCAAAGTTATCAATTAGCGCAAAGCAGCCAAATGCCCAATAATGTTAAAGGCAGCGACGGTGACACGCCAAAAAAACCACAAATAAAAAGTGCTACACTTGCGTGTAACCCTGATCTAATCTGCGGAATGGACGGGATTCGAACCCGTCCCCACCCTTTGGTGGGGATGACAGGCACGTATGCTAACCAGCTGAACTACCGAAATCTTTCAAAATATTCTTACCGGTTATAATTAGTTTTTGTATTTGGGCATGCGAGTACTTCTTTATTCCACGTTCACGGATCAGGGCTTCTCTTTTTGTCGGCAATTCTTCTATGTAAACCAGTATCCACGGGAGTTTCCGGGACGTATATTGACATTCGCCGTTATTATGTTGAAGGAGGCGATTAAGGGGTTTTTCTGAAAATCCTTTGTAATAGCTTTGATCGAGCTGACTCCTGATGATATAAACGTAATAAGCCATAAAGAAAAAAGGTTCCATCCCACAGAAATGGAGACGAAACCTTTTAGCGGAATGGACGGGATTCGAACCCGCGACCCCGTGCGTGACAGGCACGTATTCTAACCAGCTGAACTACCACTCCTCCGGTTGTTCAAATATGACTTTGAACGGGCTGCAAATATACGCAGCATTTTCTATTACACAAGTTGTTTTCAAAAAAAACCTATAGACTGATATTTAAAGGACAAAAAGCGCTATTAAGCGGCTTGCTTCACGTAACAACAAATGTTTCTTTTCTGTGGTAATAGTTTATCCATTCAACCAGTAAAAGATTGGGTACCCAGCTTAAAAAAGAGATGATGATATAATTATTGGCAAAGCCAACTCCATTGCCCAAAACTGTGAAAATGAAGATGTAAAAACGCAGCGTTACTGCTGCAAATGCGAGGGCATAACTCCGGCGCATCATTTTGATGTGATCGTCAATCCGCTTGTTTTTTATCAATATCCAGGCTGACAGCGTAAATGTTACCCATAAGGTGTTTTGCAGCAGGAAAGAAGTGAACACCCATTTACCCCGGTTGATAAACAGCGTCATGACGTAAGCGCCCGGGGCTGCAAAAAATAACACGCCAAATACGTAAACTTTTCCGAGGATTTTGTGCAGCGGCCGGTTATTATATACTTTCTTCGAGAATTGAAAAAAACCGACCAACAATATAATACTGCTCCCAATAATATGACAGTAGAAAGCCGGCAGATACCAGCCGGTTTTAACCGCGGCCTGCTTTATTTCTAAAAAAGCGCTGTGGTGTTTAAAATCCCAATATTGTAAAAACGTACCTCCGCATAATATCAAAACCCAAAAAAAGGCAAAATACCAAAGCAGCCTTAATACAATCCTCATCTGGCAGCAAGCGTGTTAGGTTTGGTTTTACCTTCTTTAAGCTTTTGATTTATCCAGTTGATGTTGTACTTGTCAATAACCGTTAAAGAATCATCTACATTTGTGTTATTAGGTTTTTTGTCAACGTTAAAATAAGCGTTATTGTCGATAAATATATCCTGCCATCTTTTGTCTTTGAACTGATACCTGTACTCAGCGTATATTTCGTTTTTCATATATTGGAGCATCCCGGGCGTAATATGATCAATGGTCTTTTTTTCCCGTGTATCATATGTGCCTGAACCAATGCACATGCTATAACAGCCATTTAGATACGAATCATCCATTTTAACATATTTGGTAAAGCCAAAATTGCGGTTATCCGGCAGTTCCTTCAATTTATTATGTTCAATGGCTAAGTAGTGATAGTAGGTTCCGCCTTCGATGCTTTTTGTGCTGTCATAAAGGTCAATCCATAGTGCCGCGCCGGCTTTTACTTCAAATAAGGTATCATTAATTAATTTGATACTGTTTACGTCGCATGTTTTGTCTACCGATCCGCTGCCCTCGTCCGGAGTATAATCTGACCTGATATCCTGCGTAAATATCCGGTCCTTTTTCTTGTCAATAATTACGATATTCTTTTTATCATAAAACTCGCTTCTGCCGCCTAAAAAGTAGTCCCGTATCGAATAAAAAGATGCTGTCAGCCAGCTTGTCGGTTCTTCACTTTCCCCGGCATAGCTCACCTGGTATTTTTTATGGATATCTCCATCCTCATCGTCATTTGTGGTTTTTCTTAGGGGGTTTTTGAAATTCTTCACCTTTTCAATCATATTCAAATCAACCAGGTACGACGGCGATATGTAAACAGAGCCGTTTTCTGTTCTGGAATTATACTCGGTAACAACCAAAAGAGCTTTTGAGTAAAGATCGAAAGAGTTATTGAGATTTTTAATTTTTGAAAAAAAGTCGTTGATCTTTAGGTCAACTTTTTCAGAAATCCCCATGTCCTTTTTCAAATAGAAATAATCATCGCCCGCTCTGAGCACCGCTAAATTGTTGTCATCGTCTATTGGGAATATCTGCTCGTAAATAACAGGTACTACAATTTTTCCGTAAAGATCATAAAAACCCTTTTTACCATCTTTTTCAACCTCAACCAGGCCCGGGAAAGTGCCGCTAATATTATGAATGAGGTCATATTGAGGAGGAATAATCTCTTTCAACTCCGGGTTAACCAGGCCCATTTCATATGTATCGATAACCGAATCCTTGTAACGGTTAATATCATTGTTCATATTCCATTTGCCTTTTACTACATAAAAAAATGTTTCTTTGTCAACGTGAGCAAACCAGACCACGCTATCATACTTTGATTTAAGTTCAGCGGCAGTTTTAAAAGCAGCCAAAGTTTGAGGGCTAAAAATGTCATTATCTTCCACCGTTTTGCTCCTTACGAAATTTTCATAGGCTAAATAGTCTGTTAACAACTGCCGGGCATCTGCCTGTATGATCTTGTATTGGTGAGGGGCGGTTTTCCTGATCTTGAGCGAAAGAAGCGTATGCCGCGGTTCAAGATTATCATGGTCGAGGTTTACGGGAATCGTAGCCACTGTTAATTCGGCATCAACATATTTTATTTCGCTGCCATCTACATCGAGGCTTAAATTGAAGATCGGTTTTTCCTTACCGCTAAGGCCTTTTTTGCCTTCAAGCAAATCCACCAGTCGTTTTAATATAGCGAGCTTTTTATCTGCATCAAAACAAGCCAGTAATGAATCAGTATTACCAGCCTTTACATACCTGTTAAAACTGTTTAAAAATTGATTGATCTCTGCTTTTTCTGGTTTGACAGAATTTCTGCAATTTACCAGGAAGATCATACTAACAAGTAAAAGTACCCCTGTTGCGGTGATGAGGATAGGTTTGGTTTTCATGATATCAATATATATTGTTTTAAATTAACAAAATATATTGATGTGAAACAAACTCACTAATTTGCCTGCAATACCGGGATTACAGGTCCGAATTTGACGGGATGTGTGTTTGATGGGAAGTTTGAGCACAAATTCCATGAAAATGATGAATTAAAATTTCATTTAATTTTCATAAATCGCATTTCAGGCCGAAATAAATTTGTTTTTATCGCTCAAAAATCTTTAATTTTATAGCTCAGATTTAACGACTCTGGCTCCCTATTATATCCACAAAATATAATTTGCCTGCGGGGGGTTTATATTTTAATTGTATTTTTTTTGGAAGAAGCCATCCGCCTACCGGCGGACGGCTTTTTGCCATTTAGTGGGCGTCTACCGGCATTTTTACTGCCTTTTTAAACGGCTGCAGGTAAAGCAGTGGTATGGAGAATAGCATTACCAACCCCGATATCCAGTAAGCATCATCATAGGTTAATAATAACGATTGCTTTATTACTGCACCCTCAATAGCCATATAAGCCATGTGGGTGGCATCGATAGCCGACTTTCCTTTCGCCATAAAGGCTTGCTCTAAAAAGTTGAGCCGCTGTATAAAGGCGTTGTTATACGGGTTTACGTTAGCAATCAGGTCGCTGCGGTGAATGTTCGACCGTATGTGTATAATAGTGGTAAGCACCGCTATCCCGAACGAGCCGCCTAACTGGCGCATCATGTTATTTAAACCGGTACCCTGGCCTAATTCGGGGCCTTTCAAGTCTGCTATGGCAAGCGTAGTAAGCGGCACAAATAACAGCGCCATACCCACACCACGTACCAGTAACGGGATCAATACATCGCTTTGTCCTGTGCTGAGCGTAGAGTTGCTGAGCATCGTGGTAAACACAAAGAACAAAAACATGCCTCCTGTGGCCATAAATTGCGCTGGTATGCCCCTGTTAAGCATTTTGCCGATAAACGGCATCATCAGGATGGTACATAGCCCCCCGGGGAACAGCAGTTCGCCGGTTTGCTGTGCCGTAAACCCAAGCAAATTCTGACAAAATACCGGGAACACGAATACAGAGCCATATAACCCGAAACCGAGTATGAATGAAGTAAACATCCCCACCGCAAAACTTCGATGGCGCAGTATTCCAAAGTTCACTATAGGGTGATCGATACTCATTTCGCGCCAGATAAACAGGATAACGCCCAATACAGCGGAAATAGTAAGCACCAATATATAAGGTTTGGCAAACCAATCTTCCGATTCGCCTTTTTCCAATATAGTTTGCAGGCTTCCAACAGCAACAGCCAGCAATCCAATACCCCACCAGTCTATCGGCTTTCCTTTTGCATCTTTTGGCGTTTCCCTAACAAATGTATAAGCTAAAAAAGCTGCAATTGCACCAACCGGGATGTTTACATAAAATATCCACCGCCATGAGGAGTGATCGGTAATATACCCCCCGATAGTTGGCCCTACAGTTGGCCCCACAACGGCGCCTAAACCAAATAATGCTGTCGCTGTACCAATCTGTTCACGCGGCCAGGTTTCAACCAATATAGCCTGCGAGGTTGAAATTAAACCACCGCCCGCCAAACCCTGTAATATCCTGAATATGACCAGCTCGTCAAGTCCGTGGGCATTACCGCATAAAAAGGAAGCAATAGTAAAAACGATGATGGAAGTAATGAAATAGTTCTTTCGCCCGAAACGGCTCCCAAGCCATCCCGACATTGGGAGTATAATTACGTTTGCCACGGCATAACCGGTAACCACCCAGGCAATATCTTCCAGTGTGGCGCCCAGGTTACCCTGTATATCAGGCAGGGACACATTCACTATCGTGGTGTCAATCAACTCCAGCAACGAAGCGACAATCACCGTGATAGTAATGATCCATTTTCTAAAGCCAGTTTCAGCCATTATATTTTATTGATGTATTATTAAATATTTGATCAAGTCTCTGTTCAGCAGCCCTGCTTTCCCACTCACAATTCACCCCTCACTAGTCGCCGTTCACCACTCACTTTAATCCTTCAGGATCACAGAAACGCTCACGCTCATGCCCGGGCGCAGTTTGGCCAGGTCTTCTTTGCTGCCTTCAATTTTTATTTTAACAGGTATGCGCTGCACCACTTTTACAAAGTTGCCGGTAGCATTATCAGGCGGCAGTAAGGAGAATTTAGCGCCGGTGGCAGGCGCAAAATTGTACACCGTGCCTTTTAGCTTTAAATCAGGATAGGCATCAACGTCAATATCCACTTTCTGCCCGTCGTGTATTTTATCCAGCTGCGTTTCTTTAAAGTTGGCAGTGATGTATAAGCTGTTGTCGTTAACAATGGAGAACAACGTTTGTCCGGCTTGCACCAGCTGACCTATCTGTACATTCTTCTTAGATGCAATACCGCTGGCAGGCGATTTAACAACTGTATAGGATAATTGTAGCTTGGCGTAATCCACGTCCACCTGTTTCTGTGTTACACCGGTATGCGTAACAGTCAACTGGTTTTTAGTGGCCCCAACCTGTTCCTGCGCAGCTTTATATTGATCCTGCGCAGCCTGGTAATTAGCCTGTGCTACTTGTAAGTCGGCTTTAGCCTGGTCAAACTGTTGCTGGGTTATCGATCCGTCCTTAACAAGGTTAGCATAGCGCTGGTAATCCTTGTTGGTTTTTTCTAAGCGAGCTGCGGCTGATTCAACCTGTGCCTTTGCAACAGATGAGTTGGCGGCATTGGTATAAATCTGTGATTCGCCCACGTTAATGTTGGCGCTTGCGCCGGTCTGTGCAGCTACCGCTTGTTCAAGCTTAACTTTGTAATCGCGGTCGTCAATTTTTACCAGTACCTGGTCTTTATTAACGTGCAGGTTTTCTTCAAAGTAAATGCTGTCTACATATCCGCCTACGCGGGCAACAACCGGGCTGATGTCGCCGTCAACCTGTGCGTCGTCGGTATCCACGTGCTTGCCGTAGTATATATATTCTTTGATGCCGAAAATAACACCTATTAAAAGGATCACTCCCAGTATAATAGGAAGTATTTTGTTAGGTTTCTTTTTGGTTTCTTCTGTTTGTGTTTCGTGTGCCTTTGCCATTGTATGTGTTTGTTAGGGTTTTGTTATTTGTTAAGTTTTCCGGTTGATTTTAATAAAGTATAGTAAGCCAGTCCGGCATCGGCTTTTGCTAATTCAAGATTTATTTGTGCCTGGTAAAGCAGGGTTTCCGCATCCGCGCGATCAGTAGCCGAAGCGATGTTGCTCTGATACTTTGAATCCAGTATCTTATTGTTTTCACCCGCCTGTTCTATAGATGTTTGCAGGAGTTTAATTTTATCAAGGGCCATCGTGTAGTTCTGATAATCCTCGTTAACTTCCCGTTTAACGTTATTGATGGTAATCGCTTTGTTGAGGCTTACTTCCTCGCGCTCAATTTTTGCTTCGGTAACCTTGTTTTTGTTGGTCCACAATGCCGAGAAGTTCCACCCAAAAGTTAAACCCACTGTTATTGGTGTGATGTATGAACCGCTTTTCGGCAGCGGGTCTATATTAGCATCAACATAATACAATCCTGCCGATGCCGCAAGGGTAGGGGTTGTGTTAGATTTGATGGTGTTGATATTGGTTTCAGCAACTTTAGTCCGCAGGTCTAGTTGTCTCAATTCAGCGCGCTCGGCTAAAGCAGTATCCACATAATTTTGCAGCGGATCAATCGGCCTGTCGCCTTCATTTACATTACTGGTGGTAAGCTGCGTGGTTTCGGGCAAACCCAATAAAACGTCGAGGTTATAGTTAACGATCTTGCGGTTGGTCTCCAAATCTATACCGTTCAGCTCAATATTTGCACGCTGAAGCTGAAACCGCAATACGTCGTTCTTGGTAACTATACCCTGGTCAAAAAAGCGCTGTGCCTGTTTTATCTGCTGATCGATGGTTGCAAGGTTTTGGTCGACCACTTTTTTGCTTTGTAAAACTTTGTAGAGGTTGTAATAAGAGTTGATGATGTCATAAGTAATCTCGTCCCTACTATTAACCACATCCAAACGCGCAACCTGCGTTAACAATTCAGTTGATTGCTGCGCATACTTTAGCCTGTTACCGCCAAATATCACCTCGTTTAATGAGGCGATACCTAAATAAGCATTGGCGTTTTTCGGTAAATTGAAGCTGGATGGCCCAAATTCAAGCCGGTTTGCAGGTATCTCCGCACGGTTATATCCAAAACTTACTTTTCCGGTTGGTAATACGCCGTCTTTAGCCTGCTTGTATTGCGAAACCGCCTGCTCTACATTTGCGTTGGATAGCTTAACTACATTGCTGTTGTCAACACCCAGTTTAATGGCTTCTTCCAGGGTGATCGTCCTGTCCTGTGCTGCAGCGGTTTTGCCAAATAGCAGCCCAATCATTATTGCCGGGATTGCGTAAAGTTTAAAAGATCTTATCACTGTTTTAAAGATGTTAAGGTTGATGGTTTTATTTTTTGTCGTCATTGTCGTTCATTAAGTAAGCTTTTAAAAGCCTTTTCATATAGATTTTGATACGGGGCTTCAGTTTTTCTTCTAAGAATTTTTCATCGCGAATATCATGCCCAAGTAGTAAAGAAGATATGTGGGGTGTATTAATTATGTAATTTTTCGTCCCGAAAATAGTAGCGATCATCAACTCCGTGTCAGAATCTTCGCAGAAACTGCCGTTCTTCATTCCTTCGTCCAGTATCTTTTTTATCTCGATGGCATTAAGCATCAATATGTCGGTGATCTTATCGGTAAGATGCCATCGCTTATTCATGGAAATTTCCCTGTTGATCAATTTCTGGAAGCAGTTGTTTACCACTATGCGTTCCACATAGTTATCAATGCATGTGGCCAGTTTATCCCATGACGACATGCTCTCGTCGTTACCAATGTTTTGGAGCAGTGTTCGGAATGATGAGATCTTTCGTTCAAAAATTGCCAGGAAAAGGCCTTCCTTCGATCCAAAATAATAATTAAGCATAGCCATGTTCACACCTGCTTCGCCGGATATCATCCGCGTAGAGGCGCCATCAAAACCGTTGTCCGAAAACACTCTTTCGGCAACGTCAAGGATATGGTCCTTTTTATCTATTTTATCTTTATCCATTACTTTTCTTGCACAAAATTAATCAAGCGATTGATTGAAATAATCATTTATTTGTCATGTTTTTATAACATGCTGATTGTCAGTTACAAAAAATCAATCAGTTGATTAACAATTATTGTTAGGGGATTGTTTTTGGGCAAGCTTTTAATAATATTCCTCATCCGATAGCCATCGGAAACATTTTTCGCAATCCTTTATAAATCCGACGTCGGACATCCGAATTCCGAAATCACAATATTATTGATACACATTCTTTCAATAAATATGCCGTCTATATATTTGCTTATATGAACCGCATCAAACTCATCGCCGCGTTTTTATTTTTTACCCCACTTGCTTTTGCCCAAACGGCCCCTCCGGCCGACCTTGTAACCATAGAGCAAAATTTTAAAAAGCTGGAGGTACTCGGCAGTGTGCTTTATGTTGCTGCACACCCCGACGATGAAAATACACGCCTGTTGGCTTACCTGGCGCAGGAGAAGCACTATCGTACCGGTTACCTGTCAATGACGCGCGGCGACGGCGGTCAGAATTTATTAGGCAATGAGCAAAGCGAGCTTTTAGGGTTGATACGTACGCAGGAGCTTTTGGCCGCCAGGAAAGTGGATGGCGCCGAACAGTTTTTTACCCGCGCAAACGACTTCGGTTTTTCAAAAGGGCCGGGTGAAACATTGAAAATATGGGATAAAGAAAAGGTGTTGAGCGATGTAGTTTGGGTGATCCGTAAATTCAGGCCGGATGTAATTATATGCCGTTTCCCTACAACCGGGGAGGGGGGGCATGGGCACCATACCTCATCCGCAATATTGGCACAGGAAGCTTTTACGGCTGCTGCCGATCCTACCCGTTTCCCAGAGCAGCTAAAATACGTGCAACCCTGGCAGGCAAAGCGGCTTTTATGGAACACATTTAATTTTGGCAGTACAAATACCATAGCCCCCGATCAGTTTAAAGTAGACGTTGGCGTTTATAACCCGATAATCGGCAAAGGTTACGGCGAAATGGCCGCTGAAAGCCGGTCCAATCACAAAACACAGGGATTTGGCTCAGCAAGGCAGCGCGGTGAATCATTCGAATATTTCAAGACTATTTTGGGTGATGCCCCGCAGAATGATCTGATGGATGGTGTGAATGCTACCTGGGGCCGAGTGAAAGGTGGTGAAACTATTGGAGCAGCGGTTGAAAAGATCCGGAAGGATCTTGATGTGGATCACCCCGAGAAATCTGTAAAAGCATTAGTTGACATACTTGATAAACTTGATAAAATGCCTGTTGCCTATTGGCGAGATCAAAAACAGAAAGAACTAAAGGATTTAATAGCCGCCTGTGCCGGTTTATGGTTTGAGAGCTATGCGACTGAGTCATCGTACGCCGTTGGTGATAGCATACATATCAACACTCAGGTTATTGTAAGATCAAATATCGCAATAACAATTCCTGGAACTAGTTCATTGAGCTATAACAGTTCTTATGCTCCCGCTTTTTTTCCCAAACCGAAAATTCTTTTTAAAAACATACCGGAAAGTTTGAATGGTGTCATTTTGGCTGGCGCCATTTCTCAGCCTTATTGGTTAAAATATCCACACAAAATAGGTTTTTACAATACTGATTACTTAGATGAGTTAGGGGTTTTTGAACAAAAAACACTTCCCGAAAATCTCCCTAACTCTTATTATATAACATTTAATA
Source organism: uncultured Mucilaginibacter sp. (assembly GCA_964657275.1). Classification (GTDB taxonomy): domain Bacteria; phylum Bacteroidota; class Bacteroidia; order Sphingobacteriales; family Sphingobacteriaceae; genus Mucilaginibacter. The sequence continues at coordinate 15,652 of CAZZUU010000018.1, forward strand.
TTCTAAATACTATGATTGAATATGAGATGCCAATTAAATATAAATATGTCGATCCGGCGCGCGGCGAAGTTTACCAGCCAATCGATATAACGCCACCGGTTACTGCCAACCTGGCTAATAAAGTTTATGTTTTTAACGAAAATCGGCCCCAGCAAATACAGATTAAACTAAAAAGCTTTACCAAAAGCAGCGGCAGTATCAGCATAAAACCTATGGAGGGTTGGAAAGCTGAGCCTAGTAAAATTGATTTTACAGGTAAAAACAAAGGAGATGAGTGGAGCGTGAATTTTAGTGTAAGCCCAATTGATAGTCAACCAAAAACAAGTGTTTTGGAGTCTGTTGTTGATGTAAACGGGAAATCGTATTCTATGGGGATACAGCACATCCAGTATGAGCATATCCCCGTTATTACACTGTTTCCGCCAGCGCAGGCAAAACTCATCAACCTGAATTTAAAGATAGCCGGTAAAAAGATCGGTTATATAAACGGTGCCGGCGATTTCGTTGCCGAATCATTGCGGCAGGTAGGTTATGATGTGCATGAGCTTACCGAAGATGAAATTATGAAGGGTGATCTTTCGGGATATGATGCCATAATTACCGGCGTGCGGGCCTATAATGTAAACCCGCGCCTGGCCGTAGAACAACCGAAATTATTGGAATATGTAAAAAATGGCGGTAACCTGGTAGTTCAGTATAACAATAACAGTGGACTGGCTACAAAGCAGATAGGCCCTTATCCTTTTAGCGTCGTAAATAAACGGGTTACCGATGAAGATGCCAAAATTACTATATTGGATGAGCAAAGCCCGGTATTGAATTACCCTAATGCTATTACGCAGGATGATTTTATCGGTTGGGTACAGGAGCGCGGGTTATATTTCGTTGGTGATATTGATCCTGCTTATAAAGCGCCGCTGCAAATGAATGATCCGGGAGAGGCGCCCAACAACGGCGCGCTGATTGTTGGCAATTATGGTTCAGGACGTTTTGTTTACACCTCGCTGGCATTTTTCAGGCAGTTACCCGCAGGTGTTCCGGGAGCATACCGCCTGTTTGTGAATTTATTGAGCAAGCCTAAAAATCAATTGCCGTAGATTGAAACGAGGTGAACGGTAAAAGAGAAAGGATGAAAGTATCCGGACAAATCGTTTTTAAACATTCTCGTACTAAAGATCAACTTCGAACCAAAAGCGATTATTCATTGTCAATTTAGCTGTGTATATTTGTATATAATTCGCAATACAAATGGAGACATTAACTATCGAGATACCAGATAAGGAAGTTAAAGTTTTTAAAGAAATATTAAAAAAGTTTAACGTTAAAATTGTTAAAACAAAAATCGCGAAAACGCCCAATGCTTTGACAGCTAAAACTATTAAAGCAGCTCATGATGGAAAGGATGTAGATAAGCCAATTACAGGTGTACGTGCGTTTATCAATTCCTTGTAAATGTTCATACTAAAGCCGACCAACCAGTTTAAAAAAGACGTTAAAACAGCAAAAAAACGATCCGAAAAAAACGCTGAATTAATAATAGATTTCCTGGAGAAGCTTGAAATCAATGGAGTAGCGGGGATTGATTCCAAATATAAACCACATAAATTAAGTGGCGATTATGCCGACAATTGGGAAGCCCATTTAAAACCCGATCTGCTGATCATCTGGTTTGAAATAACAAAAGAAAAGGAAATTATACTTTTGAGATTAGGCTCTCATTCAGATCTTTTTTAAATACTTGGTATCAGCAACAAACTATATTAAATTTGCCTTAAATAAAAACTACATCATGACACAACATCATCCCAAAGAAGAAATAAACTACGATAACATTTATTACCTGGTAGCCGCACTTGGCGGTGGTTTTATAGGTTTAATACTGCAAAGCGGGTTGATATGGGTACCCATTTTAGTTATAGTTGGCTTATTATTCGCCCGTTTCTTCCTTGCTATTGTTGTAAGGGGCCATGGCGACTTCTGATCCTGAACTCCCCTCATTTATACGCAGCTGGAACCGGTTCTATGCGATCGTTATTGGCTGGCTGGCTTTTTTAATTTTTATATTCTGGCTCATTACCATAATGTTTGAATGAGCTTAATTGACTGGATCGTACTTGGCGTTACGTTGCTTACCATAGTTTTATATGGTGTTTGGAAAAGCGGCACCAACAAAAATATAGATCAGTACCTGATGGGTGGCCGCTCGCTACCCTGGTATCACGTAGGCCTTTCGGTAATGGCAACCCAGGCTAGCGCCATTACTTTTTTATCGGCCCCCGGCCAGGCTTATTCTGATGGGATGCGCTTTGTCCAGTTTTACCTTGGCTTGCCGCTGGCCATGATTGTGCTTTGCGTTACTTTCGTGCCGATATTTCACAAACTTAAAGTATACACCGCTTACGAATTTTTGGAACAGCGGTTTGACCTTAAAACACGCGCGCTCACCTCTTTTTTATTTTTGGTGCAGCGGGGCCTTTCCACAGGTATCACTATTTATGCACCGTCAATTATTTTGTCGACTATATTGCAGATCAATACGGTTTACACTACGCTGTTTATCGGCAGCCTGGTGATATTCTACACCGTTTATGGCGGTACCAAAGCAGTATCATACACACAATTGCTGCAAATGAGCATTATTTTTATGGGCATGTTTTTGGCTGGGATAATGGTAGTGAATTTACTGCCGCAGGGCGTGGGCTTTACCCATGCACTTAAACTTGCCGGCAAATTGGGCCGGATGAATGTGATCGACTGGAAGTTCGACCCGAGTAACCGTTACAATATATGGAGCGGGGTTATTGGCGGTTTCTTTTTACAGCTTTCCTATTTCGGTACCGACCAAAGCCAGGTAGGCAGGTATTTAACCGGGAGCTCCGTGGGTCAAAGCCGTATGGGTCTTATCATGAACGGACTGGTTAAAATACCTATGCAGTTTTTGATTTTGCTGATCGGTGTTTTGGTTTTTGCCTTCTACCAGTTTAACCGCCCGCCAATGTTTTTTAACCGGTACGAGGTAAAGCAGGTAAAGGAAAGTACTTATGCCCATCAATACAATCAACTGGATGAGCAATACTCAGCAGCATTTGAACAGAAAAAAAATAAGGCAAACGATCTGATTAAAGCGATAGATAGTAAGGATAACGGTCAGATTAACAAAGCACAGCAAGCTTTGAAACTCGCCGATAAGGACGCAGGCGCCATACGACAAAGTGCCATTGCGTTAATGAAAAGGAACAACGATAAAGCTAATCCCGATGATACCAATTATGTTTTTCTCACTTTCGTTACCCAATATTTGCCGCGGGGATTAATCGGATTACTCATCGCTATTATCTTCCTGGCTTCAATGGGATCAACCGCCAGTGCGTTAAATTCATTGGCATCTACAAGTGTGGTTGACATTTATAAACGCATTATTAATCCCGGTGCTTCGGATAGAAATTATTTAAATGCCTCCAGGTTGGCTACGGTATTCTGGGGTGTGATTTGCGTGTTGATGGCGCTTTATGCCAGCAAAGTAGGTAACTTATTAGAGTACGTTAATAAATTAGGTTCGTACATATACGGAACAATATTGGGTGTATTTGTGGTAGCTTTCTATCTCAAAAGCATTAAAGGAAACGCCGTTTTCATAGCAGCTATTATTACCGAAATCTTGATCTGTATCTGTGGATATTACGAGCTGGTAGCTTATTTATGGCTTAACGCGATAGGTTGTATTTTGGTGATAATAATCGCATACCTGGTAAATCAGCTTTCATCCCAAGATGACCAAAACCAGAGCACTGTAAAAAGCTAATACAAATAAACATTCCGCAATAAACAAATCCGAAATCGAACATCCGAATTCCGAAATCCGTTCAGCTTCCCGCCTGGTCTATCACCGCCTGGTTTAACCGCACGTATTCGTCATCATTACTTTCCTTTGCAAGGCTTATACCTTCTTTGGCTGCAGCGATGGCTGCCGTTTTATCGCCCATTTTTAAATGAACACGCGCTTCCCATAACCTGAACCACGGGGCCTTTGGATCATCTTTTTCAGCTTCTAAAGCCCATCCCAATGCCACCTTCATATCCTTATTGTTTTCATAGTAGTATTGTATAGCATTAAAATAATAAGGCTTCCTGTCGCCTTTCATCAATTGATCGATGTTGGCGGTTATCTGCGCATCATCGTCAGTTTTTAAATGAATAGCTATCCCGGTGTGATCCCAAACCAGGCGTAATTCGGACGAACTTGTGGTTTCATTGGTAAACTGAATGGTAAAAGTTTCTCTTTTCTCGTCAAGGTTTTCAGGCTTTACTTTAAAACGTAAAAAATCTTCCTCTTGCTTATAGCTGTAGGCACCCCACTGTTTTACTTTTTTATTCAGTATAACGGTCCATTCGTCCTTGTCAGGAATGGTGAATAATGAATATGATCCGGCCGGTACGCTATTACCTTCAACAATTACATTTTCAGTAAAATTGATCACAGTGGCCGAATTAGCGCCTGTTCGCCAAACCTGGCCCCAGGGGTTTATGCCGCCAAAAATCAAGCGCCCTTTAACATTGGGCCTCGAATAGGTGATCGTAATTTTCCCTAACCCGAAATCCTGTATGATGGTTTGTGTTGAACTGGCCTCCGGGATCCTTGGTGCCTGGGCATTGGTTTTTAGAGTTAGCCCCGTCATCAGCAAGGCAATCAGGCATAAATAGGTTTGTTTCATGAAATGAATATTTACACTAAGTTATTGATAGTAAACGAATATTCGACCATAATAACAACAAAACGTTTAGTCGTAAAAAATAAAAGCCCCCGGCATTACTGCCGGAGACTTTCAACCTAAACCTTATCACAATTGAACCGGTGGGATCACCGGTCCGCATAGTGTATATCAATTATTATACCAATGGCACCTATTTTCAAATTAAAACAGCAATGGTTCCTCTGCTAAATGTCATAATTTAAAAGGCGTCTATTTGCGCGTATTATTCATGCTTTAAAGCCCTCTTTTTGCGCAGATATGCATCTGTTAAAAATAAAGCGAGGACAATATCGAAAAAGAAGAACGCCTCCAGTACTGGTTTTGTGATATTGCTTTTTATGGCTGGCATTTTAAATGTGACAGGTGTGTTTAAAGAACCGTTTGTTGCCGACCAACTAATGTGTGCTATTGTGTACACTAAAAGGGCCAAAATAGTAAACAAAAAAAACGCAGCTATGCCCAATATTATCCGTTTGTTTATTCCCGCTTTAAGCGGCACCATAGCTTGCTCGGTGCGTATTACCTCCATCACGTTATAAGTGAACGCCATGGGCGGCTCATCCAGCTCTATTGCAGAAAACTCTTTATGAAGATTAAGCAATTCCTGGTATTTAATCGCCCAGGCATCGTCACCGGCTATAAGCGTGCTGATATGCTGTTGTTCATCGGGCGTACAATTGCCGTCGATATAGTTCCAAAGTTGTTCTTCCATGTTATTCATATCAGTTCCTTTGCTTCATGTTTTAAGTTGCGTTCCAGCTTTTCTTTTAAACGCTGGCGCGCCCTGAATAATTTTACCTTTATGGTGTTAGCTTCCATCCCCAATGCCTGTCCAATTTCTTCGAGCGATTGCTCTCCTTTGTAAAACAAGGTAATAATAGCCGCGTCATCAGGCAATAGTTGTTCTATCGCCTGGTTCAAATAAAATGACCTTGACTTATTCTCCGCATTGTTAACATCATATGCGGATGATTGGCTTTCTACCTGTAAATAAGTGCTTTCGTCATCAATAGAATCAGTATCAATCCTTTTCTTCCGCAGAGCCGTCATCGCGGTAGTATACACAATGCTGTACAACCATGTACTAAACTTTGACTGCTGCTGAAAGGATGCCAATGAACGGTAGGCTTTTATAAAGCAATCCTGCGCTATTTCTTCAGCATCTTCCCGTCCCTTTGCAAAACGCATAGCCAATGTAAATACAAAACGCTGATGACGCTTTACCAAATCGGCATAAGCCGACTGATTTCCGGCCAATGTTTGTTGTATCAACTCTATATCTGAAAGCTTGCTTTGCATCTTATATAGCTCTCTGACTACATGGCAGCCTTTAAGGTTACACCTTATGTAAAGATAGTTATTATTGTTGTTGCGAAGGTTGGAACGTTGTAAGGTTGGGATGTTGATTAATTAATATGAGATGTATATCGGAACTGTTCAGCCTTACAACCTTTAAACTTTACAACATTTCAACTTCTCTAAACTTTTTTTCCGTCAACTGTAACCTCTTTTAAAATCATGTGGTCATAGCTTGCAAATACACCAAAGTGGTGCATAAACAACAAGAATAAATAACTTTAAAAAATTAAATAGTATGGATGATGTAGCAAAATTTGGGATGATGACCGGAATTATCATTTCACTCGGTTTATTTGCCATGATCTTTGGAATAATTTACCTGTATAAACGGGAAAAGATGGCCATGATCGAACGCGGGATGGACCCCCGCAGGTATAAACCGCAATCGGCACCTTTTCAAAACCTAAAATGGGGGCTACTACTCATAGGTGCCGGAGCAGGCTTATTTTTAGCCTATTTGTTGGGGCACACTGTTTTCAAAAATGTTGGAAATGATTACGATCACGATAGTAACGTCGCAGTTTATTTTGCCCTTATAGCAATCTTCGGCGGCCTGGGCCTGTTCTTATCTTATCGTATCGAGAAGAAAGAAGGCGATAAAGAGGATGGTGGAAAGTTAGATTAAGTTGACTAGGTTGATGGGTTACTATCAACTCAATCCAACTCAGTCAACTAAATATAACTC